>NZ_DASVSF010000002.1:300000-407007 GCF_036388275.1 Longimicrobium sp. | reverse complement strand
GCGTCCGGGAGCTGACAGGGCCGAAGCAGTGCTTCGTGCCCGTGTCCGAACTGGTTCAGCAGGTGAGCCAGGAGCTTCGGGGCTGGAGAGGGTATTTCAGCTACGGGCACCCGCGCCGCGCCCATCGAAAGGTGAACGCGTACGTAGTGAGTCGCTTGACCAAGCACCTCAAGCGTAGGAGCCAGCGTGCCTGCCGGCCACCGGCGGGACTGACCTACTATGGATTCCTGACCAAGCGGCTTGGTCTGGAACTGACGTAGGCCAACGCGCGCAACTCTCCGATAGCCAACCGGTGAACCTGCCGGGTGAGCCGGATGCGGGAAATCCGCACGTCCGGTTCGAAGAGGGGCGACCAGGGCGAAGCTGTAACCTCGCCCTGGCGTCTACTCTACCGTGATGCTTTTTCAGTCCTCCTTCCGGCGTTCCTCCCGCAGGACCGCGACGCCCAGCTCCGGGCGGTTCGTAATCACGGCATCCACCCCTGCGCGCACCAGCTCGCGGATGCGTTCGGGATCGTCCACCGTCCACACCACCACGCCCAGCCCGGCCTCCCGCAACTCCGTCAGCAGCGACGGCGTGGCGATGGAGTGGTGGGGACAGACGCCGTGCGCGCCGAGATCGTGGACCGTCCGCCGAACCTCGTCGTCCCAGCGCTCCGTGAGGAAGTAGCGGACGGCGTGCGGCGCCACGCGACCCAGCTCCGCGATCACCTCGGGGACGAAGGAGGAGAACACCGTCCGCTCCATCACCCCCGCCGCCTCCATCGACGCCACGGACGCCGCCTCCGCTCCCGGCGACTTGATCTCGACGTTCACCCACGCCCCGCTCTCCGCCGCCCAGGCCGCCGCCTCCTCCAACTGCGGTACCGGCTCGCCCCCCGCGCGCGCCTGGGCGATGGCCGGCCAGGACAGCGCCGCGACGGCACCCGTGCGGTCGGTGGTGCGGTCCAGCGACAGGTCGTGGATGACCACGGGGGTGCCGTCCGCCGCCGGCTGAACGTCGAGCTCCACACCGTCGGCCCCGTGCGCCGTCGCCAAGCGAAAGCCGCGCATGGTGTTCTCCGGCGCCTGGAACGGGGCGCCCCGGTGTCCCAGCACCAGCGGGCGATTGGGATGCAGGGGCATCGATGGACGGGCGAGAGGGTGATGGGCTGCGTTCACCCCCAAACCTACGCGCGTGGAGCCGAAATCAAAGGGTGGACAAAGCGGCCACCGCGTGAGACATGTGTGCATGAAGAATCCCTTCACTCCCGCTAGCCATTCCTCACCTCCGCGTTCCCGTACCCGATCCGCCATCGTGTATCACGAGGTTCACGTCCCGTGCCCAACGATAAAGTGTACGAAGTAAACGAGATTCGATACCTTGGGAGGCGGGCGGGCGGCGCGCCCACCCGGACACACCACTTCTCCCAAGGAGATGCAGCCCATGATTCGCACCCCCAAGGCATTCCTGATCGCCGCGGCCCTGCTGGTGGCCGTCGCCGCGTGCAGCCGCACGGACGGCGTGACCGCGCCGGAGCGTGCGCGCCTGGACGTGCAGGCCCCCTCGCCCGACTCGTCTACGGCGCAGAGCGCCCCACCAGAGGTAACGCACCCCGACACCACTGGCTACGGCGGCTCGCTGGGCTCGGGCACCTGAGCCACGCGCGACGGGCGGAGGGCGCGAGCGCTCCGCCCGTTGGTGCGCCGTCACGGCAGCGGCACCTCGAGCAGCGCCTCCACCAGGTCGTCGTGAAGCTGGTCGGCGCTGGACGGCTCGGCGCCGGGCTCCGGCTCCACCGGGGGAGGGATGGGCGGCAGGGCGGCGCCCCGCCGGCGGCGGGCTTTGAGGTTGCGGGCGCGGTTCAGCAGGTCTTCGGCCGCCAGCCGCTCCTGCGCCTCGTGCCGGCGCGTGGCGACGCGCAGGGCCAGGCTGGCCGACATCTCCATGCGCGTGCCCTCGCGCAGCGAGTAGGCCCCGTGCGCCAGGCTGATCATGGCCTCGGCCACGCGCTCGGTGTCGGCGCGGTTCTCGACGATGCGCCACACCTCCTTCCACGCCGCCTCGTACCCCTCGGCGTCGCCCAGCCCGGCGGCGCTGCGGGCGATGTTGGCCAGCACCACCATCCGCTCCGGCGGGCGGGGCACGTGCCGCAGCACCGCCCGGAACATCTCCAGCGCGCGCCCGTAGTGCCGCTGCAGCATCCAGAACCAGGCGACGTCGTGCGCCAGAGCGGGAAGGCGCGGGTGGCGGCGGCCGTAGCTGCGGAAGGCCGCGCGGGCGTACAGCTCGGCCTGGTCGCGGTCGCCGCCGTTGGCCGCAATGCAGAACAGGTCGTGCAGGGCAAAGGGGCGCACCGACCACACGCCGTAGCGGCGGGCGGCCCGCAGGGCGCGCAGCAGCCGCGCCCGGGCGGAGGGGGCGTCGCCGCGCTGCATGTGAAGGTTGGCCAGCCCCAGGTGCGCCAGGCCGTAGTACTTCCAGTCGCGGTTGCGCCGGGCCAGCGCCAGCGCACGGCGGAACCACGTCTCGGCGCGGCGGTAGTCGGCGCCCCGGCGGGCCACCATCCCCACCAGGTACGCGGGCCCCGCCAGCTCCGGCGCGGCCAGCGCCGAGCGCTGCGCGAACGCCAGCGCGGTGCGTGGCCACCCCTGGTCGCTGGCCCAGCGCGAAAGCGACTCGCACGCCTCCGACAGCTCGGCGGGCCGCGGCGCCCCCGGCCAGTCCAGCACGCGGGCCATCAGGTCCAGCATGGTGCGCACCGACGACTCGGGGTCCGTTTCCTCGGCGATGCGCTCCAGCCGCTGCTCGATGGCGTTGGGGTTGAAGAGGTCGCGCCGCACCTCGGCGGGGGTTCCGGCCCACAGGTCCACGTCGCGAAGGCACTGCCACAGCAGCACCCCCAGCTCGCTGTGAACCTCGTCCAGGACCAGGAAGCCCTCGAACGGCTCGTCCATCATCAGCAGCCCCGGCGGGATCACCCAGGGCCGCGAGTTGCGGTGGGACCGTTTCGATCTGCGTTTCTTCATCAGGCTCTCCGGCGGGGCTGGAAGGTCTCACGGCACGGCTGAAAATACACGTTAATGGCCCGCCCGCCCTCGTGCCAGTGGACGGAGTGAACAACTCCGAGCGCTGGCGTGGAAGGCGCGAGTCCCGGTGCCCACCCGCGGACCGATTGGCGGGAAAGCTCGCGAGCGGTCACGCATTCCCTGGTACACCTGAACCAAGTAAACAGCGTCTTTGGCGCAAGTGACGCACCGTTGCCGACGCGGCGGGGACCGCAGTGGCGATTTTCACGGGAAATGGGGCGCAGGGATCGTGGCCGCAGGGGCGCGGTGCCCCGACCAATCGACTTACTGTGCTGCTCTGCGTGCAAATTCCTTCTTCTCTCTTGCGCCCACTCTCCGGGCGGGCCAAGGTTCCGGCTTCCGCGCCGCACGGCTCCTCTCTTACCGGACCCATCATCCATGCACGACGAAACCACCACCCGCTCGGAGTCGAGCCTCGTTCGCGCGCTGGGGGTCTGGGGCCTGGCGGCCAGCATCGTGAACGTCACCATCGGCGGCGGCATCTTTCGCCTGCCCGCCAGCGCGGCGTCGCAGCTGGGCGGCGCCGCGCCCCTGGCGTACCTGGTGTGCGCCGTGGCCATGGGGCTGATCGTGCTGTGCTTCGCCCAGGCGGGGAGCCGGGTGGCGCTCACGGGCGGGCCGTACGCCTACGTCGAGGTGGCGTTCGGCCCGCTGCCGGGCTTTCTCGCGGGGGTGCTGCTCTGGGTGGTCGGCACGTTCGCCCTGGCGGCGGTCTCCACCATCTTCGCCGATTCGCTGGGCGCACTGATCCCGGCGCTGGGAGGCAGCGCGGCGCGGGTCGTGGTGCTGCTGGTGATCTTCGCCGCGCTGGCCGCGGTGAACGTCCGCGGCGTCAAGCAGGGCACCACGCTCAACTCCGTCGCGACGGTCGCCAAGCTCCTTCCGCTGGTGCTGCTGCTCGTCGTGGGCGCGTTCGCCATCCGCGCGCCCAACCTGGCGTGGGAGGGCGCGCCCGCGGCCGGCGACCTGGCCCGCAGCTCCATCGTGCTGATCTTCGCGTTCGCCGGCATCGAGAGCGCGCTGGTGCCCAGCGGCGAGGTGAAGAACGTGGCGCGCACCATTCCGCGCGCCATTGGGCTGGCGATGGTCACCATCACCACCATGTACATCGGCCTTCACCTGGTGGCGCAGGGGGTGCTGGGCGCCGCGCTGGCGAAGTCGGGCACCCCGCTGGCCGACGCGGCGGCGGTGGCGCTGGGGCCCTGGGGGCGCACGCTGATCCTGGTGGGCGCCGTGGTGTCGATGTTCGGCTACGTGAGCGGGATGACGTTGGCCGTGCCGCGCGCCCTGTTCGCGCTGGGCCGCGACGGGTTCCTTCCCCGGCGGCTGGCGGCGGTGCACCCGCGCTTCCACACGCCGCACGTGGCCATCGTGGTGCAGAGCGTGATCGTGCTGGCGCTGGCCATCTCGGGCACCTTCGAGCAGCTGGCCATCCTGGCCAATCTGTCGACGCTGCTGCTGTACGCCGCCTGTGCGCTGGCGGCGTGGGAGCTCAGGCGCCGCAACGTGCAGGCGGGCGGCATCCCCTTCCGCGTGCCCGCCGCCGGGCTGGTGCCCTTCCTGGCGCTGGCCGTCATCGCGTGGCTGCTGACTTCCATCAAGCGTGACGAGTGGATGGTCGTGGGCGGCGTGATCGTCGTCGCGGTGGTGATCTTCTACGCCACGGCCGGCGCGCGCGGGGCTCGAACGGCGGGGTAAACGCGCGGGGCTTCACCTGCACGCGCCCCGTACCTACCGAAGCGCGCCTGCCATCCCGAGGAGCGCCCCGCACCGGCCGAAGCGCACCTGTCGTCCCGAGGAGCGGCCACGCCGACCGTGCCGAAGCCGCACGATGTCATCCCGATGGAGCGCCCAAGCGGCACCGGCCCGTGCCCCCGGACTATGCAGCGACTGAGGGATCCGCCACACACTCCGCGAGGCGCCCCGCACCTGCGGCCCCACCGGCACCCTGGCTCCTCGCTGGCCGACCGGATTCACCCGGCCCTGGCTCGGTCGGGCGAATGAATTCGCTGCAACAAACACACGAAGTCCGCCTGCGCGGACTGGCTTGCTTCGGGTGTGGGGGAGGTCCGGGTGGCGCGCCCGGACTCTCGCCCCATGGCCCGGCGTGCGGGATGGGTCGGTGCACGACCGCGAGTGTGTGGCGGATCCCTCAGTCGCTGCCGGCTGTGGTGCCCAGGAGGGTTCGCCGGGGCCGCTCCATCGGGATGACATCGTGGGGTGGCGGCCGGTGGGGTGCGCGTGCAGGTGAAGCCCCGAGCGGACGCAACGGCGGCCCGAGTTCCACACGAAAACAGGGCGCCCCGGCATCTCTGCCGGGGCGCCCTGTTGATCCATCCATCCTCCGCCTACGGAGGGCCCGTGCTGGGGGGCCGCGGGGGCGGCTCGCCCGTGGGGGTGGAGAGCTCGCCCGGGCGCGGCACGTCCGGTGGCGGCGTGTCTACCTCGGCCGAGTCGGTGGCGGTGTCCGGCGGCCGGCCGTACTCCCACCGGCGGCGTCCCTCCAGCGTGATCTGCCGGCTGCGGCGGTCCAGGTTCAGCAGCAGCGGGTCGCGCCGCACCGGCTCCCACGCGCCGCGGATCGTCCAGCTGCGCGTAGCCTGGTACTCGCCCGAAATCCCCAGCTTGGGCGCGTTCAGCAGGTCCACCAGCTCGAACACCGCAAAGAAGTCCTCGAAAACCTCCTTGCCCGCCTCCACCGACGCGTACGCAAAGATGTCGCTGCCGATGTTGCCGAACCCGGCGCCGAAGCCCACGCCCGTGGGCCGCGAGCGCAGGCGGAAGTAGTCGAACACGCCCAGCTCGGTGAACACCTGCTCGATCTGCGAGGTCAGCACGCCGCCCAGCACCTGCTCCAGGATGATCCCCTGGGTGAACTGCTGCGGGATGGCCGCCAGGTCGGCGCTGCGGCGGCCGAACAGCAGCAGCGTCAGCAGCTCCGACTCCGGGAGCGGCGGGCGCGTGTTGCTGGTCAGGTCGATGGTGGGCGACTGCAGCGTTCCGCCCAGGTGCACCAGCACGGCGATGTCGGCGCTGCCGGGCTCGCCCCCCCGCACCTCGTGGCTGGCCGTGATGTCCAGCCGCGGGTTCAGCTCGGGGGTGCCGGAAAACTGCACCGTTCCTTCCACGATCTCGAACTCGCGCTCGATGGGCCCAATCTGCAGCGTGTACGTGCCCCGCCGCGTCTGCAGGTCGCCGTAGATGCGCGGCAGGTCGGCGGCCGCGTACACCTGCAGGTTGCCGGTGATCTGGATGCGCGTCTGCGGGTTCTGCAGCCACACCGACTCGCCGATCACCACCTCTACGTTGTTCGGCACCAGCGCGCCCATCATCCCCGCCGCGCTGGCCACCATCGACGCCACGGTGTCGGCCCCCAGCTCGCCGACGTCAACGTCGACGATGTCGGCTTCGGCCTGCTCGCCGAACTCGGGAATGTAGATGGTGCCGTCCTCGATCTCCACCCGCCCCGTCAGCTCGGCGCCGGGATAGCGCCCGGCGATGCGCAGGCTGGCGTTGGTCTGCAGCTGGGCCACGTCGTCGTTGTCGATCACCTGGAAGTTGCTGGCGACCACCGCCAGGTCCACGAAGGGCGAGGTGGCGTCGTCCAGCCGGATGACGCCGGAGATCCGCGCGGCGCCCGCGCTTCCCGTGTGCGCGACGGCGCTGTCGACCGTGATGGTTTCGCCGGCCATGCGGATGGACGCGGCCATCCGCTCCCAGCGCACCGCCAGCGGCACGATCGTCACCGCGGCATTCACCAGCGTGGCCTGGCCGCTCAGCTCCACGTCGTTCAGCGTGCCGCCCACCGTGACGCGCGCGTTCGCCTGCCCCTGGCCCTCCTTCAGCATGGTGGGCACCGCGGCCGCCACCAGCTGCATGGGCAGCGAGTCGGCCGTGATCGTCGCCGCCAGCGGGTCGTCGCGAAGCAGCTCGAAGCCGGGAACCAGCCCGCCCAGGGTCAGCGTCATCGGCAGGGTGGCGTCGGCGTCCAGGATGGTGCGCCCCGCCAGCCGCACGGTGGCGTCCAGCCGCATGGACCGGCCCGCGTACTCGCCGGTGACGGCCAGCGTGTCCGTCCGCAGCCCGCCGTAGGTGAGCCCCTCGACCATGGCGTCCAGCAGCAGGCGCGGGTTCTCCACCGGGCCCACGATGGAGGCGTTCAGCGCCAGGGTGCCGGCCACCTCGGGAAGCGTGGGGACGATCTGCCGCAGCTCGGCCATGTCGATGCCTTCGCCGCGCACCACCAGGTTGGCCTGCCCCGACGTGGGAAGCACGCCGTTGGCCTCGATGAAGCCCGTCGCCGCGCCGGTGCGCTCCAGCCGCAGGTTCTCCACCAGGTAGCCGCCGTTCACCAGCGCCAGGCGCGCCTGCGGAACCGCCAGCGACCACTGCACGTCGCGCAGGCGCAGGTTCATGTCGCGCAGCACCACGCCGGTAACGGAAAGCCCGTCCAGCTCCAGCGTTCCCGAGGCGTGGAGGTCCGTCTGCGCGTCGCGGCGCAGGTCTACCCCGAACGAGGCCGCGTCGGGCGACAGGTTGGCCTGCAGCTCGATGGACTGGTAGGTGCTGGCCCCGATCCCCAGCCCTTGCGCGTTCAGCGCCACGTTCCCCGTCCACACCGTGGCGCCGCGGGCCAGCCGCACCTCGGCCGCCAGCTGGCTGGCGCTGTACGTTTCCCAGCGCAGGCCGCTGCCGCGCGCGTTCGCCGCCACCTCGGGATACTTGAGGGTGCCGGCGACGAAGCCGGTGGCCTGCAGCGACCCGGCGATCGCGGGCTCGAAGCGCCCCGGCGGCGGCAGGATGGCGGCAAGGACGCCCAGGTTCGGCGCGTCCACCGTGAACCGCAGCACCTCGCGCGTCGGCGAGGTCAATCCGAGCTGCCCCGACGCGTCCACCCGCGCGCCGCGCACGGCGAGGGAGAGTGTCTCCACCGTCAGCACGCCATTCGCGGCGGCGATGCGGGCCACGCCCCGCTCCAACGGCAGGCCGCCCACGGTGGACCCCGGCTCGGCGTCGAAGGCGACGCGCCCGGCGAAGGTCTCGGGGGTGAGTCCCCGTCCGTCCACGTCCAGCGTTCCCGTCAGCCGCGTCGCGGGGAGCATGGCCATTCCCGGAAGCCCGCTGACGTCCAGGTTCCGCACCCGGCCGGTGACGGCGTAGACGGGCACGTCGCCCGGCGCGTAGGTGCCGCGCACGGTCAGCTGCCCCTGCGTGCCCGTCAGGTCCACGTCGAAGCGGTACGGCGCCCGCCCCCCGCCCGAAACGGCGATGGGGCCGGAAACGGGGCCGGGAAGCAGCCCGGGGCGGCCCATCAGCACGCCGATGCGGAAGTTGTCCACCCGCCCGGCCACGTCGAACTGGGGCGAGCCGATGCCCCCCGGCCGCCGCATCGTCCCGGCCAGGGTAAAGCTCCCCGCCGCCTGGCGCATGTCCACGGCGAAGCGCAGATCCTCCGTCGTGCCCCGCGCGGAGAAGGTGCCGGAGAGCGGCCCCTCCATGGGCGTGGCCGAGGCCAGCACGGCGCCCGCGCGGAACGCCTCCAGGCGGCCCTCCACGTCGAACCGCATCGGCTGGCCCAGCGTCAGCGAGCCGGCTATGGCGATGCCGCCCGCGTCGCCCTGCAGGTCTACGTCGAACCGCACGTCGTCGCCGCTGCCGGAAACGGCGATGGGGCCGGCCAGCGTGGCGCGGCGGAAGGGAAGGGCGGGGAACAGCTCCGTCAGCGTGGCCAGGGCCAGCGGCTGGGCGCGGGCGCGCAGCTCGTAGCTCATCACCTCGCCCATCCGCACCCGTCCCGAAAGCCCGCCCAGCACCGTCTCCGGCGCATCGCCCACGGCGTAGGCCAGGGTGCCGCCCTCGATGGTCAGGTTCTGCATGGAGCCCGACACCGTGGCGCCGCCGGTGATCACCCCGCGCAGCAGCGCGTTCGGCTCGTCGGACAGCGCCGCCAGGTGCTCCAAGCGCAGCGGCGCCGCGTCTACCCGCAACCCGCGGAAGCGGATGGGGTCCTCACCGGGGACGTAGGTCACCAGCCCCGTGGCGGCGATCACGGAGGGGACGGCGTCCGGCGCGTTCCGGGGCGTCAGGTTGGCCGCGAGGTTGATCCGCAGTGGCCCGCCCGTTCCCGCGCCGATGGCATCGAGGCTGTTGATCTCGCCCTGCACCACGCCCAGCAGGGGCAGCTCCTCGGCGTAGCCCAGCGTTTCCAGGTCCGCCAGGCGCAGCGGGTTCAGCGAGATGCGGGTATCGGTGAACACCGGCTCCGCGTCCGGGGCCGTGAGCACGGTCAGCGCGCCGGACGCGCGCGAGCCCAGCACGGCCACGCGCGCATCGGACATGCGCCAAAGCGTGCGGCCGCGCTCCTGCGAGCGGGCGGCCAGGGCGAACTCGGCGATCCCGCTGGCGGGCACCGGAAAGCCCATCCCCTGCAGGTCGGCGAAGGCCAGGGGGTGGGCGCGGACGTTCAGGTCGAAGGTGGGTCCCCCCTTGGCGAACCGCACCCGCCCCTCGCCGTCGAACGACGAGCGCGGGGTGCGCAGGGCATCGATGTCGAAGCGCAGCAGCCCGTCGGGGTCGGATTCCAGCCATCCCGCGAACTGCACGATGCGGGTGTCGGGGTTGCGGACGTTGGCGGTGAACGATGAGATCTCCGTCCGCCAGCCGCCGCCCCCGCCCACGCGCACCAGGGGGAGCGTGGCGTCGAGGTCCGTCAGCCAGTGGATGGTGTACGGCCGCCCGCCGATGCGTGTGCGCTCTGGCTGCTTGAGCGAGGCGAAGCGCGCGTTGGGCGTGGTGGCGGGGGCCACGTACGGCCGCGCGATGCGAGCGCGGCCGTCGGTGATGCGCAGGCCGCGGAAGTGAAGGACGCGGGCCTTCTCCTGGTCCTGCCCGGGGACGGCCACCTCCTTGCCGCCCACCTCCACCTTCATGATGTCGGTGTAGTTCCACTCGCCGTTCGCGCGCTGCAGCAGGCGCATGTACGGCCGGTCGATGGCTACCTGGTCCACCACGATGGGCCCGTCCTGGGCCTGCATGGTGCCGGCGATCAGCCGTCCCCGGGCGACGGGCGCGGTGATGACGGTGTCGCCCGCCTGGTCCAGGAACACCACCTGGCGCAGGAGGATGCGCAGGGAGCCGTCGTCCTCCACCTCTTCCAGCTCGAACGCCTCCTCGGGAAGGCCCAGGCGCACGCGCACCTGCTCCTCGACCACGCGCGTCCGCTGCCGCCCGACGTACCACCAGATGGCCGCCGCGGTCACGGCGAAGCCGGCCAGCGTGCCCAGCAGCAGCAGGGCTACGCGGCCCAGCCGGCGGCGGCGGCGGTGGGGGCGGTGGGGGGTGGTCACAGGGCGTTCCCCAGCGAAACCTGCAGCACCAGCCGGTTCAGCCAGCTCCCCTCGCGCCGCCGCCGGAACTCGCGCAGCAGGGGCATCTCGATCAGGTCGCCGCTTTCGGTGATGCCGTACAGCGGGCCGGGCTCCGGCTGGTACGGGTTGTAGGCCACGTCCAGGCGGAACGGCCCCACCGGCGTGGCGAAGCGCCCGCCCACGCCGGGGGTGATGCGGATGCCCGGCCGCGAGATCAGCGTGTCGCGCGTGTCCCACACCTGCCCGGCGTCCAGGAAGGCGGCGCCGCGCACGTTGAAGCGGGTGAAGATGGGGATGGGAAAGCTGACCTCGGTGGTGGCCAGCAGCGTGCGCGTGCCCCCGGTGGACGAGCGCACGGTGTCGACCTCGAAGCCCTCGTCGCCCCGACGCTGGGGGCGGGCCACGTAAACCGTCGGCCCCAGCTCGTTGAAGCGGAAGCCGCGCACCCCCGTGGGGCCGCCGCCGTAGAACCGCTGCTCGGGGGGAATGTACCCCGTTTCGTCGTTCAGCAGGCCGGTGAAGAAGGTGCCGCCCATCAGCCGCAGCGAAAGCACCACGTCCTCGCGAAGCTCGCGGTGGATGATGCCGTCGGCCATCAGCCGCAGGTACTCGTCTTCGGAGCCCAGCAGGGGCGAGGCGAAATCCATCGTGGTGCGGAACTGGTGCCCGCCCGAGGCGAACGGGTCCAGCCGCACCCGGTTCTGCGTCAGCCCCAGCTGCACCGAGTTGCTCCACCGGCTTCGCTGCACCGCCTGGATGTCTTCGCGCTCGCAGACCTCGAAGGCGATGCAGAAGAAGTAGTCGCTGGCCTGGGTGCGCCCGCGCTGCACGTCCAGCGTCAGCGAGGCCAGCGTCTGCGGAAGCACCTGCCGCACCACGCCCACCTCCGCGCCGGTGGCGCTGCGGACGTACAGGTCCAGCTCCGACACCTGCTCGGTGAACAGCCCCGCCACCAGGCTGGTCTGCGTGGCAAGCAGCCGCGGCTGAAGGAAGTTGGCGGCCAGCCGGTAGTTCAGCGCATCCGCGATCAGCGAGTCGGTGTCGGTGGTGCGCTTTTCGGGATCGAAGGCCGGGCACAGCGAGCGCTCCAGCCCGTTCACCGGGTCGGCGACGCCCACCTTGGCGATCAGCCCGTTCACCTCCAGCCGCCGCGCGCCGCCCAGGAAGTTGCGGTCAAGGTTGCGGCCCTGCGCCCGCAGGCAGTCGAGGGTGCCGTAGCCCAGGGCGATGTCGGCGGCGTAGCGGGGCGCCTCCACCACGCGCACCAGCACGGTGCTGCCGATGCTGTCGGCGTCCAGCTCCATGCTGTCGGGCGTCACCTGCAGCCGCTCGGGCGCCACCTCCACCGCGGCGAAGCTCACCAGCTCCAGGTCGAACAGGCTCCGCTGGCTGCGCGCCAGGTCTGCCCCGCGCAGGCGCGCCCCCCGGCGGATGGCCAACTGCTGCCGCACGGTGCCGGGGTCCAGCCGGTACAGGCCCACGATGTGAATGCTGTCCACCGTCACCACCGGCCCCGGCGCGGCGGCCAGCTCCACCCGGGCCACGTCGGCGATGGTGTCGATCTCGTAGTTGCGCAGCACCTGGGCGTACGCGTAGCCCCGGTTCAGCAGCCAGTTGCGAACGGTGTCGACGGAGGCCAGAAAGTCGTTGCGGCGGAAGGGCTCTCCCTCCTTCAGCGGCAGCCGTCCGGAGAGCGCGTCGACCCCGTCGACGTGGTCGATGCCGGTGACGGCCAGCCCGGTGAGGGTCACCAGGTCGCCCGCCTCCACGCGAAAGGTGACGTTCACGCCGTCTTCCGGCGCCTCGTCCACCACGGGCACCACGCGGGTGCCGTAGTAGCCGAAGTCGCGGTGCACCAGCTGAATGCGGGCCACGTCGCGGCTCAGGACGGCCAGGTCCAGGTGGTAGTCGTCCTTGCCGAAGCTGCCGATGCAGAAGGGAAGAACGCCCAGCGCACTGCACCGCGACACGCGCGTGGTGATCACGCTGCGCAGCGAATCCTCCGGCACCACCAGCTCGCCCTCGAACTTCACCGAGCGCACGTCCTCGCCCTCGTACTGCGCGAACTGCGGCAGCGGCCCCGTCGCCGCCTGGTTGGCGGCGCACGCGGCGGCCCCGAGCAGCGCGCACAGGACGATGGCCGTCCGCAGCCAGGCGTGCGGACGGCGCAGGAGCGCGAACGGCGGAAAAACGGACATCAAGTGTCGGATGGACGGTGCACACGCGTCGGCGCGCCGCGTGCCTGGAAGCGTGCGCGGCGGCCCTGACCTGCTTTTTCGGATATTTCTCGCCCGCGCGTGAATCTACGCGCGCGGGACGGAGGGGCAACGCGGTGGCCGCGCCCCGCCGTGGCGCCGGCCCTGGACGGACGGGCACCGCAAGCGAAGGAAGCGGAAGCATTCACCGTGCCACGTCCCGCGGCGGGGAAGGCGCTGCCCCACCGATGGAATCCGCAGGCGGAACGGCGACGGGAGGCGCAGGCGGCGCCTCCTCCGCAGGGTCCGGGATGAACAGCGTGTCCCTGGGTGCGGACGGGGCGATGTCCTCGATGCGGATCGTGTCGCGCGGCTCGTCCTCCGGCGCCGGAGCCGGGTCGGGGAGCGGCGCGGCGGGGGCCTCCACCGGCTCGGGGCGGGGCGCGTCCTCCCGGGTGGGCGGCCGCGTGCCTGCGTCGCGATCGACCTCGTCCTCGGCGCCGACGGCGCGGCGGGCACGGGCGCGAACGTCGTCCCACGCCTCGCGCGCCCACTCGCCCGCGGAGGTGCGGACGGACTCGCCTACGCGCTCCCACCATCCCGCGTCCTCGCGCCGCCGCCCCCGCGGGCAGATGCCGGCGGGCACGTGCCTGCGCAGGAAGAACTCCTCGTACGTGGGGCCCCGCGCCCGGCACCCGGGGGCGATCACCCGGTCGCCCGACACGGCCACGGTGCGCCGGACGACGCCACCCGGGGCCTTCCACGGCTCCGGTGTCCCGGGCTGCGCCACGCGCATGATGCGTCCCCATACCGGCGCGGCCAGCGTGCCGCCCGATCCCTGGCGGATGATGGTGCGCGGCCGGTCGAACCCGAACCACACGGCGGCGACGAGGTCGGGGGTGAATCCCACGAACCAGGCGTCGGTGGCGTCGTTCGTCGTCCCCGTCTTTCCCGCGGCCGGGATGCCGGCGCCCAGCGCGGCGCGGGCGGCGGTCCCCGTTCCCCGGTCGATGGCGCCGCGCAGCATGGTGGTCACCACGAAGGCGACGCCGCGGTCCATCACCCGCCGCCGCTTGACCCGCGCGCGCCAGACCACCTTGCCGTCGCGGTCTTCCACGCGCGTGACGAAGCGCGGCTCCACGCGGTCGCCCAGCGTGGCGAACGGCGTGTAGGCGCGAACCAGCTCCATCGGCCGGACCGCCGTGGCGCCGATCGCGATCGAGGGGAGCGGCGGGATGTCGCGGGTGATGCCGGCGCGCCGGGCCACCTGCTCCACGTCGTCCAGCCCCGCCTGCTCCGCCAGCTTGACGGCGATGGTGTTGATGGACTGACGCAGCGAGGTGCGGACGGTCACCGCGCCCCGGTAGCGGCCGTCGAAATTGCGCGGCGTCCATACCTCGCCGCCCGGCAGCTCGCGGCGCACGGTGTCGTCCACCACCCGGTCCGTCGGGGTGACGCCCTCGGCGACGGCGGCGGCGTAGACGAACGGCTTGAACGCCGATCCCGGCTGCCGCAGCCCCTGCGTCATCCGGTCGAACGCCGACTCGTCGTACGAGCGCCCGCCGACCAGGGCCAGCACGTCGCCCGTCCGGGCGCTCATCACCATCGCCGCGCCCTGCAGGTACGGCGTCTCGGTGGAGTCGCGGTACGCCGCCCTCCGCGGGCCGGTGAATCGCCCGAAGCGTCCGTTCTCGATCGCCCGCACCTGCGCCTCCACGTTCTGCTCCGCCGCACGCTGGATGCGCGGATCCAGCGTGGTGTGAATGCGCAGGCCGCCCGCGTACAGCGCCAGCCCCAGCTCCGCCTCCAGCATCCGCCGCGCATGCTCCACGAAGTAGGGAAAGCGCGTGCGGAGCCGCGCCTCGGGCCGCAGCCGCGCCAGCCGCACCTCCGCATCCTTGGAGGCGCGCGCCTGGCCGGCGGTGATGCGGCCCTGCGCGGCCATCAGCGACAGCACCAGGTTCCGGCGCTGGACGGAGCGGGCCATGTTGCGCCGCGGGCTGTAGTGGGTGGGCGCCTTGGGCAGCCCGGCCAGCAGCGCCGCCTCCGACATCTTGAGCTGCGACGCGTGCTTGCCGAAGTAGATGCGCGCGGCGGACTCGATGCCGTAGACGCCCTCGCCGAAGTAGATGTTGTTCAGGTACGTCTGAAGGATCTGCGCCTTGCTGTAGCGCTGCTCGATCTCTTTCGCGACGCGGATTTCCAGGACCTTGCGCTTGACGCTGCGGTCGGCGGCGGGAAGGCGGTCGGGAAACACGTTCCGCGCCACCTGCATGCTGATGGTGCTGGCGCCCTGGCTTCGCCCGCCGGGGATCAGGTTCTTGACGGACTGCGCGATGAACCGCGGCCAGTGCACGCCGTGGTGCTCGTAGAAGTTCTGGTCTTCGACAGCGACGAACGCCTGCGCCACGTAGGGCGGAAGGTCGGCCAGCGGCACCACCGCCCAGCGCGTGGGCGCCAGCTCGGCCAGCAGCTGGCCGCGGGCGTCGTACACCCGCGCGGCGCCGCCGGGCTGCAGCGCAGCCAGCTTGCCGACGTCGGGGCAGCCGCGGAAGCCGCACCGCTGCCAGGTGAAGCCGGGAAGGAGGGCGATAAGGGCGATCAGGCCCAGGATCCACCGCCGGTGCACGGGATGCCGCAGCCCGCGCCCACCCGCGCGAAAGCCGGCCTTGATGACCGCCCATCCACCGAACAGCCACGCCTGAAAGAAGAGCGCATCCCTCTCCAGCTGCTCGCCCAGCCACGCCCCTGCCGCGGACGGCACCCGGGCGGGATGCGTGACCAGAAGCCGCACGGCATCCACCGTCCGCGCCAGCTTCTCGCGGACGCGGGGGAAGTACCCCTTGTGGTAGACGTTCTCGGGCTCGGGTGCGCCGGCGGGATCGGGCATTCGCTTGGGAGATGGGCTCCGGGGGATGCTCAGGCCATGGAATCGCCGGCCTGCTCCGTCACGGAGTATACCACCGGGGCCGGGGCCGGGCGAACCCGCCTACGATGGGATGGTCCCCACCGAGGGAGCAGATGGATCTTCCGAATCCCGGCGCGCGCCGGACCTATTCGAAGCGCGATCGAATTCGCCCCTCTCCCGCTTGCGGGAGAGGGGCGGGGGAAGAGGGCAGCCGGGGACTGCGCCGGACTGATCGAAGCGCATCCAGAGCCGCCCCCGCGTCGCCTGCTCCGGAACCCGAGACCCACGATTCCGTCGCCGCTGCCGCGCCCAGGTTTTTACGTGACGCTAGCAAGATCCTTCGGCCCGCACGGGTGTGCTACGGGTAGGTCTGGGGCGCCTGGGCCTCTGGATGACAGACCCCGTGGACGCGAAGAACGCCCAGCCATCAGACAAAGGCGCCGTGTTCCGTTGCATTGACGGCCTGAAGCACGTCGGCCAGCGACCCCTCTCGCAGCGCCTGGACGGGAGTGCGCCCGGCCAGCGTGTGCTGCTCGGTCATCAGCCAGTCGGGGATGACGTCCGGGTCCAGGAACTCCGCGAGTTCCTGGACGACGACCGCGAGGTGCGACAGCAGCTGGCGGTTCTGCGGATTCGGCACGTCGGCGCCCTGTTTCCAGGCGATCAGCCGCGACCGATGGACGCCAAGCAGTTGCGCCATCTCCTGGTCGGTGGAAAAGCCGCGGCGCGCCCGCAGGTAGTCAGCCATCGCAATCACCTGTTCTGCGGTTTTGTCCCGAGTGTACCGCACCCGCTTGCGATTGAATTCGAGGACCGCTACTCCGCGCTCCGGCTGAAAATCACGCACGATCACCCGTGCCGTCCTGCCGGGCTCGCGAACGTCCTCAAGGCTCATGAAGATTACCTCCGAAAGGACTCAGGGCAAGGATAGTGTCGCGCGCAGGAACGAAGAAATGCGAGAAGTGATGCGTGTTTTCTCCCCACCCGTGTCGCATACTACGTACGACATCAATCAAAGTTCCCGCAGCCCCGCGTCGCCACAGTGTGAAAGGCGCGCTAGCCATGCACGTACCGTGGCGTTCCGGATCTGATGACCCAGCGCTGTGCGCCACTACCGCCGAAGCGGGATCGAATTCGCCCCTCTCCCGCTTGCGGGAGAGGGGCCGGGGGAGAGGGCAGCCGGCGAATGCGCCGGACCCCGTCGAACCCCTCGGTCGTCGCGGCCTCTGCACGGTTGCCCGCTGCCGCGCCCAAGTTCCAAGGCGTCCGCAGCTAGATCCTTTGCCCCGCGAGGTAGGGTGTGTGGGCTGGTACGGTGCGCTTGGGGCTCAGGATGACAGGGTTTGGCGCTGCGAAAGGTGTTGAGGTGATGCGCCGGGCTGGCTCCCTTCCCCCGCGCAGTTTGCGGGGGAAGGGCTGGGGATGGGGGGCGCCCGTCGCACGCGCCACACCTGCTGAACCACTGCAGAAGTCGCCCCGCTCGGCTTCGCGGGTCAGGGCGCGACCTCTGGAGGACAGATGTCCGTGGACGCGAAGAGGGCCCGGCGATTCGCCGGGCCCTCTTCGCACTTACGCACTCGCCGTCTACCGGACGACGCGGCTCTCCTGGATCACCACGCCGCGCTCCGCCAACGCCGCGATGTACTCGCGCGCCGGCATCGCTTCGTCGGGGGTCCATACGCCCGGCTTGATCTTGCCCGCGGCCTGCAGGGCGCCGGTGATGGCCAGCGAGTAGCCCGTGGTGCGCATCATGGCCGTGATGCCGGTGTCGGCGTCGTACCGGTCCAGCAGGTCGAAGCGAAGCAGCACGTCGTCGCCCTTGTCGGTGCCCTCCACCTCTACCCGGAGCGCCACCAGGTCCGGGCTTTCCCGGTAGTCCTTGCGCAGCGTGGGCCCCACCGTGGCGATGAACAGGTCGCGCGGCACCACCGGCACCCCCTTCACGTTCACCGGATCCAGCCCGAACAGGCCGATGTCGCGCATGGCCTCCATCATCTTCGCGTGGCCGGGGTAGCGCAGCGTCTTGTACTCCATCGTGGGGATCATCCCCTCGTACCGCTGCGCCATCGTCGACAGGCCGCCCGCCGTGTGGAAGGCCTCCAGCGTGCCGGCACCGGGAAACTCGAGCTCCTCGATCTCCGACAGCGCCTTCACCTGCATCTGCTTGCCGTCGCGGACGACCCACGAAAGCGTGGTGTAGTAGTCCAGCACACCCTCCAGGCTGTACACCACCTGGTAGTTCAGCGGCCGCTGCGGCTTCTGCGGCAGGCCGCCCACCTTGATGGTGACCTTGCGCACCACGTCCAGCTGCCGGATGCCGTGCTCGGCCAGGATGTTCACCATCCCCGGCGCCAGCCCGCAGTCGGGGATCACGCTCACCCCCGCCGCGGCCGCGCGGGGGGTCACCTGCTTCTGCTCGAGCACGATGTCGGTGTTGCCGCCCAGGTCGCAGAAGTGCGAGCCCGCCTCCACCGCCGCCACGCTCATCCCCAGGTTGAAGTAGTAGGGGAAGGCGCTCATGGTGGCCGACACCCCCTCCATCACCCGGCGAATTCCTGTGCGGTCGTTGGCGTCAACTGCAACAGGCGTCAGCCGCCCGCCGATGTACGGCTGCAGAAACGCGGGGAGGTTGTCGACGTTCAGGTCGGCAAGAACGACGTCGTGCTCCGTGTGGGCAAGGAGGTCGTAGGCACAGGCAGAGCCCTGAAGGCCCGCCCCCAGCACCAGCATCCGCATTTGCAGGCACTCCAGAGGTTGCAGGATGGGCCGGCGCCGGCCCGGGATGGAGAAAGGCGCGCAAGATACTGCCCCGGCAGGGGGCGCGCAAAACCACCTGCGGCGGATACGGTGTGGTGCGTCCGCAAACGAATGGATCGCGAAACGAAAACCTTTCGGATTTCGGCGCGGCGCCTATATTTTTGCCCCTGGCCGGTCCCGGCCGAATCCCCCCAAATCCATGGATCCTGACAGGAGACCGATCCCGTGGCGAAGGACGTCATCGAGATGCCGGGCGTCGTGACCGACGTGCTTCCGGACACCCACTTCCGGGTGAAGCTGGAGAACGGCCACCAGTTGCTGTGCTACATCTCGGGCCGCATGCGAAAGAACTACATCCGCATCCTGGGTGGCGACCGGGTGACGGTGGAGCTGTCGCCCTACGACCTGAGCCGCGGCCGCATCACCTACCGTTTCAAGTAGCGCTCGTTCAGCGCGTCCGCCGCCGCCAATCTCCGACCGGCGACCCCCGATCCGAATCTACGACGACGGCCATTCCGCGCGGACGGCCAGGCCGGCGCGCACCCGCTCAGTCCAGCATCGCCAGTACGTCGGCCTGCGCGTGCAGGAACGCGTCCGGGCCTGACTGCTCCAGCGCCTCACGCGGGAAGGGGCCCCACAGCGCCGCGGCCGTGCGCGTGCCCGCCGCCTTTCCCGCGGCCACGTCGTGCGGCGAGTCGCCCACGAACAGCGCTTCGCCCGCATCCACGCCCAGCCGCTCCAGCGCGGCCAGCACCGGCTCCGGGTGCGGCTTGGGATGCGTGACGTCTTCCGGGGTGATGATGGCGTCGAAGTGCGACACCAGGCCGCACAGCTCCATCCCGCGCATGGCCGCGCGCCGGTGCTTGCTGGTGACGATGGCCAGCGCGTAGCCCCGCCGGTCCAGCTCCGCGACGACTTCGACGGCGCCGGGAAAGGGCCTCAGCATCTGGTCGTGCAGGCCGTCCTGGAACGTGCGGTAGGTGTCGAGCATCGCCGCGGCTTCGTCGTCGCTGCGGGCGAACCGGCGGAGCTGCGAATCCAGCGTCATCCCGAACCCGCTCAGCCAGGCGTCGTCCGGCGGGCACTCGCCCAGGTGGGTGGTCATCGTGTGGCGATAGCACCGCATGATCAGCTCGGTGCTGTCCGCCAGCGTCCCATCGAAGTCGTACAGCACAGCCCGGATCGGGCGAGAGGTTGTGCGGGTCAAGCGAAGCTCACCAGTCAGTTTCGTGGTTGGCGCCAGCGCCGGCAGGTGCAAACGATGGCTCCTCACCTGCCGTTCTTCCACCGCACGCCCATAAAAACCTCGATGTCATCGAGGGCATCCTCCGCGAATCCGCCCACCTCGGGGTCGGACAGCAAGGCCTTCAGCGCGGGCACGACCGAGTCGACGTCGATTTCGCGTGAGAGGCGGGCGACATGCCCCAGCGACGTCGCGGCGTTTCGTCGCACCCAAACGTCAGGGTGGGTCAGGTGCCGTAGCGCCTGCTGCTCCGCGACGCGCCAGTCCGGCCCGTGAAGCGCCAGCCGCAGGAGGGCGCGCCCGATCGTGGGCCCATCCCCCGACGCGAGCGCTGCTTCGGCCGCCGATTGCGATATGGGCGCGAGTTCCTCGTACACCATCCCGTCTTCGCTCACCGCATCCTCCTTTTTCCATCACCATCCTGATCGACCGCGAGCGCCGTCAGGATCGCGGGCACCACGTCCGTGATCGACCGTATCGCCGCAAACGCCTCGCGCCCGGCGCCGGTGGCGAGCACGGGTACGGGGTTCAGCGTGTGCCCGGCGCGCGTGTCTTCCAGGTTGCCGTGGTCGCTGCTGATGACCAGGAGGGCGTCATCGGGCAGGGCGTCCGCCAGCGCGGCTATGAACGCGTCCACCCGCTCCACCGCGGCGACGGCGGCGGCCAGATCGCCCCGATGGCCCGTGTAGTCCGTATCGTAGTGGGCGAAGAGCGTCACGTCCGATTCCGACGCCAGCCGCGCGAGCGTTCGGCCGGCTTCCTCCGGCGTTGCCTGCGGAAAGTCATCGCCCAGGCGCTCGCGCCAGCGCTCGTTGGTGATGGACGACGCCACGGCGCGCCCCTCCGCCAGCTCGATGGGTCCGCGGGTGAGCGCGCCCACGGATTCCGCGACCAGCGGCGGCGCGGCGGGCCGGCGGAAGATGCGCGGGTCGCCTCCCCCCAGCGGGTATGCGTTGGCGAAGCTGACAGTCAGCCGGGCCGTCAGCGCGCGGCGGAGCAGGTTCTGCTCGGCGAGCATGGGCCGCAGGTCCGTAGGCACCCACGGTCCGAAGTGTCGCCCGTACTCGGCGGCGGCATTGCGCCCCGTCAGCAGCGCCGTCTGCCCTGTTCCGCTCTGCGGCAATCCCTCGACGCCCATCGAAGCATCCGCCGCGACCAGCACCGCCCGCTCGCCTACGATCCGGCCGTCGGCATCCAGCTGCTCGGTGATGGGCCGGCGGCCGCCCAGCAGCCGCTCGATCCCCGGCAGATCGGCAGCGGCGAACGGGTTGTGTGCCGCGTCGCCCGAGCCGATGCCCACGCCGTCCAGGAACACGAGCAGGGCGCGGCGGGGGATGGTCACGGGTGTTCGACTCGGGTGCGTGGACCGGCTTCGGATCGGGCGGCGGAATGTAGGGCGGGGGCGGGATGGTGGGTAGGGCGCTCGGCGGGGATCCCCATCTCGGAGACTGCAGGGGGGGCGGTCACGATCTTGAGGCCTCGGCTCCGCTCGGGCGAATGAATTCGCTGCAACGACCACACGAAGTCCGCCTTCGCGGACTGGCTTGCCCAAGGGTGAGTTCGGCCAGGTGGCGCGACCGGAACAGGGTGCAGTTCTCCCCCTCTCCCGCTTGCGGGAGAGGGGGCGGGGGGAGAGGGCAGCCGGGGCCCGCACGGCCCTCTCCGAAGCGCTCCGACCTGCCTTTTTGGAGCGACCACGGTCACCGCGGCGAATGAATGAATTCGCTGCAACAAACACACGAAGTCCGCCTGCGCGGACTGGCCTGTTTTCGTGTGTGTGTGGGACCTTGTGGCGCGCCCGGAGTGTGTGGCGGATCCCCTCGGTCGCTGCGGAGTTCGGTGTGGCGGCGGGGTTGCCTGTGGCCGCTCCGTCGGGATGACAGAAAGCCCGGCTCCGCAATCGCGGGCCGGGCTCTTCGTCCACCGTCGTTACCGTTCCGACGGTTATTACCGTTTCGACCGTCGTCCCGCGGTCAGGTCGGGATGCGCAGCTTCTGGCCCGGGCGGATGCCGTTCCGGCGGCCCAGGCCGTTGACGGCCTGCAGGCGCTTGACCGTGGTGTCGTACCGCCGGGCGATGGTCCACAGGCTCTCGCCGTTGCGCACCGTATGGCGGCGGACGGCCGCCAGCCTGCGCTGCTCCTGCTGCCGGCGCTCCGCCACCTTCCGCTGCTCTTCCTTGCGCTCCACCTCGGCGCGGGCCAGGGCCACGCGCTGCACCGTCGCGAAGTTGGCGGCGTACTGGTCGCCGCGGCCGCGGGGGATGCGCACGCCGTACGGCTTGCTCCCCGGAGGCGTCATCGCCCGCACCAGGTGCGGGTTCATCCGCTTCAGCTCCGCCTCGCCCACGCCCACCGCTGCGGCCACGGTCGCCAGCTTGGTAGCGGCGGGGACCTGCACCTCGTCCCACTCCAGCGGCAGCCAGCGTTTTACGCCATCCAAGCCGTACTTCCCGGGCTCCTTGCCGATCAGCGCGGCGGCCACCATCAGCGGCACGTACTCACGCGTTTCGCGCGGCAGGCGGGCCCGGATGCGCCAGAAGTCGGCGTCCTTGCCGCGCTGGCTTCCCGTCGTGGCCTTCATCACCCGCGCCACGCGGCCCTCGCCGGTGTTGTACGCCGCCGCCGCCAGGTACCACGACCCGAACTGCTCGTGAAGGTCCGTCAGGTAGCGCAGCGCCGCGTCGGTCGACTTCTCCGGGTGCTTCCGCTCGTCCACGTACGAGTCCACGCGAAGGCCGTAGCGCTCGCCGGTGTCCTCGATGAACTGCCACAGGCCCACGGCCTGGGCGTGCGAGCGGGCGGTGGGGTTGAAGCCCGACTCGATCATCGAAAGGTACAGCAGGTCTTCGGGCATGCCGCGCTCGCGCAGCTTGCCGCGGATCATCCCCTCGTACCGGCCGGAGCGCTTGAGGTACAGCGCGTAGGCGTCCTGCTGGCTGCCCGTGGTGAAGATGCGCACGAACTTCTGCACCGGCTCGTTGCGCACCACCGGGATGTCCCACGAAACCTCCGAAACCGCCGCGGCGGCCTCGCTGACGATGCCACGCGCGGCCACGGAGCTTGCAGGCGCATTCGTGTCGTCGGCACCCGCGGCTGCTGCGCCAAGCACACAACCGATGAGCACGGCAACGGGCAATGCGGACCTGATCTCCATGCGGACCTCCTTGGGCTGCGCGTGTACGGCGGAAACTGCTGCGGTGCGCGGTGCGCGAGAGAGGGGCGGGCCTGGGAGTCCGCCGCCGGATGCGGGAAACGACTGGTCGCCGTTCCGCATCTAACTTACACGCACACATGGGTTTAGTCAACCGGAGGATGCAAGAATCCGGAAAAACCGGGCTCCGAAGGGCCTGGATGTTTCCGGATCTGGCGGGTGGGTGCAACCCGTTTCTGTGCTTCGATTTAGCAGGCGCGGCGCCGATTTCGGCCGGTGGGCGGCCGGGAAGGATCAGGGCGGATCGGCGCCGCGGCCCTGGGTGCGAATCCGCACGAACGCGGCGATGCCCAGGAGCGCGTAGAACACGGCGCTGGGCCAGGCGATCACGCGGGGAACGAAGATGCCCAGCGCGGCCAGCCCCAGCAGGATGACGCCCCAGATGCTGACCCATCCCGAGTCTTCGCGGCCGATGGTGCGCTGGCCCACCAGCGCGCGGGCCAGCACCGACGCGGCGCGGGCCAGGCGGCCCAGGTAGCGGGCCACGCCGGTGCTGCGGTACGACCGCATCCGCGCCTCGCGCGCGGCGATGCGCGTGGGCGACTCGTCCTCTTCCGTCGGCTCTACCACCACGCGCTCCACGCTGCGCCGGTCCCGCTGCTTGGCCAAGGCGGGAACCCGGCGCGTGTTGCGCAGCCCCACCTCTACCGCCGACGTCAGGTCTCGCTCGAACAGCGCCTCCATCTCGGCCGCGAACTGCAGGTCGGTGACGGCCACGTCCAGCTCCCAGTTTCCCAGCAGCGACGCCAGGTTCAGGTTGCTGCTGCCCACGCGGCTCCAGAAGCCATCGGCCACGGCGGTCTTGGCGTGGATCATGGGCCCTTCCCACTCGAACAGCCGCACCCCCGCCTCCAGCAGCGGCCGGTAGCCGGCGCGCGACATTCCCCCCACGATGGGCCAGTTGTTGTACGCCGGCAGAAGCACGCGCACGTCCACCCCGTCGCGCGCGGCGGCGGCCAGCGCCTCGGCCATGGCCGGCGGAAGCACGAAGTAGGGATCGGTGATCCACAGCCGCCGCTCCACGCCCACGGCCACGAACTGCGACAGGCGGTAGATGCGGGAGCGCCCCGGCTCGCCCTCCACCACGCGGGCCGCCACGTTGCCCACCGTCTTCACCGTCGCGGGGTCCGGAAGCTCGTCGGGGGGAAGGCGGCCGCCCGCCGCGGCCCAGGTGGTGGCGAAGGCGCGGTCGATGACGGCCGCCACCGGGCCGCGGAACTCCACGCCCGTGTCGCGCCAGGGCGGAATGCCCGCGTCGGGATCGCCCGCCCACTCGTCGCCGATGCACATGCCCGACACCGACGCCCACTCGCCGTCCACCGCCACCACCTTGCGGTGGTCGCGGCGCATGAAGTTCAGGGGATCGGTCAGGGAAACGGGGGCGAATGCGCGCACCTCGGCGCCCGCGTCGCGCAGGGGCTTCCAGAACTTCCGCGGCGTGGCCCAGCACCCGATCCAGTCGTACAGCACCCGCACCTTTACGCCGTCGCTGGCCTTTTCGGCGAGCGCGTCGCGAAACCGCCGGCCGATGCGGTCGTCGCGGATGATGTAGTTTTCCAGGTGCACGTACCGCTCGGCGCGGTCGATGGCGTTCAGCCAGGCGCGGAAGGCATCAGTGCCGTCCACCAGCAGATGGGCCGTGTTTCCGCGCACCTGGGGAGCATCCGCCGAACGCATCATCGCCCGCTCGGCCATGCGCATCATCACGCGCATGGAGCCGGCGGACGCCTGCCTGGGTGCGCGCTCGGGGACGGCCTCGGGCGGGAGGAGCGGAAGGTCGGGAATCGTCTCTGACACACGCGGAGGGGTGAGGGTCCGTGGCAGGCTCCGCAAGCGGTCTGCCACCGGGAGGAAAACGGTGCGAGAGTGCGTGGGCGCGTTAGTGCGGCGGTGAGTTAGCGCGCGGTCTAAGGAATCGTGTGGAGCGCCTCCGCGGTCTGACCTACGTACCCGCCGCCGAACAGGTTTACGTGGACGAGAAGGTAGTAGAGCTGGTAGACGGACCGCCGCGTCTCGTAGCCCGGCAGCAGCGGCCAGACCTCGCGATACGCGGCGTGAAAGCGGTCGCCGAATCCGCCGAACAGGTCCGCCATCGCCAGGTCTGCCTCGCGATGCCCCCGGTACGTCGCGGGGTCGATCAGCGCCGGGCCGGGCGTGGTGGACAGCACGTTGCCGCTCCACAGGTCGCCGTGCAGGAGCGACGGTCCGTCCTCGTCCGCCAGGCGGAGGATGGCGGGGAGGCGATCGAACAGGCGCTCCCAGTCCGCCTCGCGCCCGGGGAAGCGTCCGGAGCGGCGGGCAAGGTCCAGCTGTGGGCCGAGCCGCCGATCGCACCAGAAGCCGGGCCACGTGTCGGCAGGCGCGTTCTGCTGCGCCAGCAATCCGATGAAGTTGTCTTGCTCCCAGCCCCAGGAACGCTCGACGGCGGCGCGATGCATCTGCGCGAGCCCGCGCCCCAGCCGCTCCAGGAACTCCGGCGAGCGGGCGGCCGGCTCCAGCCACTCCATCGCGATCCACGCGGGCGCATCTCCATCCGCCTCCGCGTGCGCGATCACACGGGGGACGACCAGCTCCGCCGCTTGGGCGCGGAGCTGGTCCAGGGCGTACGCCTCTGCCGCGAACATGCCGGCGGGTGACTGAGGATTGTACTTCAGGAAGACGGGGCCATCCGCCGTCTCCACCCGCGCCCCGTGGTTGATGCACCCGCCGCCGACAGGCGTCGAGGAGCGGATGGTGCCTAGGTGCATCTCGACGGCGCGGCGGAGGGCGACAGTGATTCCCATGGTCTCCTTGTCAGCACCACCGAGGATGTATGTCCTCTATGACGAGCCAGCCAGCCACGCTTCGCGGCAGTTCGCGCCCACAACAGGCGAAATCGACTGCTCTCTCCACACATCCAGCAGAAGATCGAGAGACTCCCTAGCGGCCGGGTATCCGTCGGTCCTCGCGAGTAGCTCTCCAACAAGCTCGCGTGCTGCGTGATCGCTGGGCGACGTAGTAACTAATAGAGCCGACACGAGGGCAGCAACATACCACGTCCACTCTGGATTGAAGCATCGAATCAGTTGTTCCTGTAGGTCGCCAACCGAAACCCGAGTGTCAGGATGGAGGAGTAGCGCTATGTTTGCTGCACCTCGGATATGAGCGGGAAGTTGCGAATCAACCGCGATGTCTGCCAGAGGTGCCGGATCGGGAACGAAGCCTGCTAGCCCGCTTGACACTTCGTCCAGTCGAGAGTGGGCTCGACTGTCCTCATGGTCGCTAGGCCGAAAAAGATGCGGTAGCCGGGTATGAGGAAGTACCAGTGCGATTACATGAGGCAGAAGTACGATCTCATTCGGCAGATCTAGCGCGAAGGCGGCATTTGGTTGGCGCCAGAAGAGATCCTCAGGAATGAGCTCTGCTTGGCTAACCAACGCCTCGCGAAGACGCGCTCCGAGCGGTGGCGCCTCCGCCAAGAGATTACCGAGAATACCGAGTAGATCCGGGGATAGCGTGCCCCGGGTCAACGCAGCATTGACGATCGCCTCTGTGAGTGCTGGATCTGTGAGCCACTCAGGGGGCGCCCCGTCGAAGTAAGCATACCACTCGAATCGCATGCCCATAGCTGTGTCAGGGTACTGTTCGAGTAGTTGTAGTAATTCTGATGCTGAAGCGGGTACTGTGAAGCTGACCATCTCGAACCTTGGACCAAACCGCAGCCCCTCGTGTGTTTGGGTCCTGAGCAATCCTTCGATCGCCTCCAGTGGGATAGTGGCTAGATAAAGACTAAGATCAGAGTAGCGTCGATGCGGCGACCGCGGAATGTATGCACTCAGTTGCCCGTGCATTACCCTCATCAGCCACGGCGCGGCAGCGAGTTCAGCGATAATGCCACGTAATCCATGGCCACTCCGTGCTCCGGCAAAGACTAGCAGAATCCTGACGATCTCGAGAATGCCGCGCGCGCGCCCGGACAACATTTCCAGCGTTAGATCCGGGCGATGAGTTGTTGCTGAGGACCAATCATGTGCGTGTCGGTGCACCGCCATCGGCCCAATTTGCTCGACGACCAGTTCTCGTTTCCAACCATTCTGGAGCAGTTCGTCGAGCAGTACCTGCTCAAGTGCCGAGAGTCCTATAACATCGGCCGCCCGAGTGGTCGAGAAATCGTCCTGACGCAATAGTTCAAGCGTCGTTACACATCCACGCTCACCCAACGACCTCCACTCTGACGAAGTCAATCGATTAATAGCTTGAGACAGAAGCCATTTGCGTTGGGAATGATCAGCTTCGGCATCATCGTCCGGCTCGAAAAATGACGATGAGCATTCAAAAATGATAGCAAGTCTGGATGTAGAGGCACGTGAATAAATATCAGCGATGAGCGATAACCAAGGGTCGTCATCGCGAACGAGACTAGCTAAAAGCGCGAGCCAGCCGACGCATTCGGCCTCAGCGCTGTCATGAATCATCTCTAGCGCAACCTTCGCAAGCCAGACACGCGATTGCGAATGGCTGGTATTCGCTATCACATTGAGTATCGCTGGATCCGTGATCCCACCTAATGTACCCAGTACCGGACGTACATCTTGTCGGTATCGTTTGTCTTGCTCGAGCACGCCTTCCTGAATCAAACGCGCAACTGCCCCTGCACCTCTTCCTAACCGCCTCCGGAGCAAGCGTTCAGCCCCATGGGAGTCAGAACCATCAACGCTCATTAGTACTTGCACCGCTACGGCCAGCTCAGTTCGCCTGCCGTTCTCAATTAAGGCACTCAGGAGAAAATGCATCACCTCTCGCCAATGTTGATCGCCCGCAATTACTTCCAGTCGACCACGCAATGTACTCGCTTCGACGGAGTCGTATATGAACTCGGCAGCAAAAAATTCCTGAAGCTGGCGAACGTCAAAACGAACATGATCACCATCATCGGGAGTGCTTACGAGAACCAGCCGTTCCTGAGTGGCTTCAACAACGGCGTCGGCTAGCTGGTCTGCCGCATCTTCGGTACGCTGCGACACGGTCTGCTCGACCAGCAGGCTGAACTCGCGGCGAGAAAGTCGGGTTTGTGCTCCCTTGCTCGTCTCGGCACGTGCGTGCAGATCGAACCCGAGACGGTCATGCACGCTCTTTATGAGCTGTTCCTCTTCCCGAAGCAACCGAGCGATCCGTTTGTCTGCGAGTTCACGATTCGCCTCACGCCGGAGAATAATCTCGTAGAAACGTGTGAACAGCTGCCATCTCCGCTCGGGGGGTCGGCCACCATCGCGAACGATGATTGCCATGATATGTGATTGAAGGGGACTCTTCATCAACTCCCGAACGGACGGAGATTGAACCGCAGTTGTTAGAGTAGCTATCGCGCGCTCCGCCTCCGCCTCTGTCCGGTCGAAAGCGACGACGGGACTTGCGCACGCAAGAGCTTGGTCCTCAGATAGTTCTACCAGTTCAACAACTGGGGCATCCAATGACTCGAACTGGCCAGAATACCCTTGCGGCCGAGACGTGCATATGGTGAGTAGATCACAATCCAATTCTAAAGCAGCGACGTCAACAAAGTTAATAACCTCAGCGGCAATACTGTCTTTTACATCATGCGGCACCTCGTCTAGTCCATCAAACACTACAACCCAGCTTCCTTCCCGAAGAGCAGCGCGAATCGTGACGGTCGTGACCGTCGTGTCGACTACCGCACTGATGCGCTCTGCGCAGAACGTCAATACGCCCCGAGGTGCTCCCTCGTCACGACGTCCAAACCACTGGGCATAGTCTTTTAGTTCGATTACTAACGGAATCCGAGGGACAATGGGCCAGAATCCATTTCGCACTGCACCGTTACGAATCTCCTCTGCTAAATCTTTGTCTCGCTGCACCATCAACGCGCCCCCGGGTTGCAGTGCCAGGGCAGCGCGGTGTACTTGGCAAAGATACTGGCCGAGCGTGGATTTGCCCTGACCCGGTCCGCCTTTCACGAACCAAACGCGCGCACGGCTGGGATTTCGCTGCCATTTCCGCCAAGTCTTTGTCTCCACCCTTACGCGACTAGGGCGGTGGTTCTCCTGTGCCGCACTCGCGAGGTACTCCATAGCCATACCGCGGAGTTGAAACTCGGCACATGAAAACGGCAGATCAACGAACAACCGCTGGAGGCCAGGCCTAGAATCCGACGTTGATCCTGCCTGCTCCAATTTGGTGTGCTGATTGTCGCGAAGTCCTCGAACGACTAGATAGTTGATGAACGTTTGGACTTCCAGCTTATCCTGCTGGAGGAGGTCGAGCAGTCGTGCAAGTATATGACCGGGAGTTAGGAAGTGTTGGTACGCAGCTAAGATGTCGGGATGAAGGATTAGAAAATCGGCGATCTTGCTTCCTCCCCAGATGTGGAAGCGCTCCGCCATCTCTGGTCTTGCCGCCCGCACGAGTTCCCGCGCGCGATCGAACGCGCCCGTTTCGGCTGCACCGCTCGGGTCAATATTTGTAGCGATGATCCAGTTATCTGGCCATTTTCGCTTAGTTCCATGTTTCTCGAACTCGGAGATCTCTTCTTCAATACGGGAGAGGAGCCATTTTTGAGGGTCGCTGCTGAGGTGCGGCGAGTGGAATTTCGATTGTATATACCAGCGCCCTGACCACCTCGCCGCCTCACTCGGGTATGCTGCCTCGCCTTCGTAGTAACCGTCGCGACCGCCATCTGGACCTGGACCGAATCCTGTGGCTCCTGCGCCCAACACTCGCAGCGACAAAGTATTCACCAGATGTTCGAACGCGCGCGGATCCAATTTACCTAATTCGTAGCTGTGTAGCATATCTTCCGTGCTCGGAATGACGTGGCAGGGGCGCTCTCCGGAGGTTAACGTAAGCCCGTACGTGAGAGCGATGCAATCCCGATCTATTGAACTTCTGAATGCTGGACGATGTGGTCCAGCAGGCCGGCGGTGGCGCGTTCCACGATGTCGTGCACGTCCTCGAAGCCGCGGGGGCCGCCGTAGTACGGATCGGGCACGTCGCCGTGGCCCGGATCGGGATCCCAGTCGCGCAGCCGCCCAACGGTGGCCGTCCCGGGCGAGCGCTCGCGCAGAAGCTGGATGCCTTGCATGTTCTCGGCATCCATCGCGATCACGTAGTCGAAGCGGCGCAAGTCGGCCGCGACCAGCTGGCGGCTGCTTCCGGACAGCTCGATGCCGCGGCGCTTCGCCGTCTCGGTGCTGCGGCGGTCGGGCGCCGCGCCGCGATGGTAGCCGGACGTCCCCGCCGAGTCAATCACGAACCGGTCCTCCAGCCCACGTTCGCGCGCCCTATGCCGGAACACCGCCTCGGCCAGCGGCGACCGGCAGATGTTGCCCATGCAGACGAACAGCACGCGGATGCGCTCGTCGCGGGTGCCCGGCAGGTGCAGTTCCGACTGTTCGGACATCAGTCCGGGGGCGGAATGGTCAGGCGCTGGCCGGTGCGCACCTGGTCGGATTCCAGGTCGTTGGCGTCGATGATGTCCTGGCGCGTAACCCCGTAGCGCCGGGCGATTCCGAAGAGCGTTTCGCCCGGCGCCACCGTGTGCGTGCGGGTGGCGGGACGGGTGGGCCGCGATCCGGTGCGGTTCGGGGTCCGGGATGCGGCCGGAGTCTGCGGCTGCGCCGCCGCGCCTTGCGTCGAGCCGGATGCACGCGAGTCGCGGGCCGTCGCCGGAAGCCGAAGCACCTCGCCGACTTCCACGCTCTCCCAGTCTACATCGGGGTTCATCGCGCGTAGCTGCGCCGCCGTTACGCCGTACCGCCGCGCGATGCCGAAAAAGGTTTCTCCCGCCGCGACGGTGTGCGTGGTGCGTCGCGGGGCTGGTGTGGAGCCCTGCGCGGGGCGGTTGGGCGTGGTCGTGCCGGAGCCAGCCGTCGTGCGGCCGCTGGCGGGAGTCGTCGCCGACGTGCGCCGCGAGGCCGTGTCGCGCGGGGCGTTGCGGCCGGTTCTGGACGCGGTGTCGCGTGATGCGGTCCGCGTCCGGGAGGCCGTGTCACGCGATGCCGTGCGGCTCCCAGCCGAAGCCGTGTCGCGCCGCGCGGTCTGGCCCGTGGTGGTGCGGTTCGTCCCAGTCTGCGCCGTGCCTGTGCGCCGCGTAGAAGTGGTGTCGCGCGATGCAGTGCGGCTTCCAGTCGAAGCTGTGTCACGCCGAGCGGTCTGGCCGGTGCTGGTCCGCGTTGTCCCGCTCTGTCCCGTGCCCGTGCGCCGGGTGGCTGCGGTGTCACGCGACGCGGTGCGGCCCGAGCCCGTGCGCGCGGTGTCGCGAGTTGACGCGCGCCGAGACGCCGCCGTGTCGCTGGATGCCACGCGCGGCGCGGGAGCCGTTTCCAGCCACACGATCTCGCCCCGGGGTGGCCGGGGCGCTACCTGGCCGCTCGCCTCTACGGAGAACGGACCGCGCCCGCCGTCGCGAGAGAACGGCCCGGGACGCGGCACGCTGTCCGCCGCCGCCTCGTCTCCATCCGCCGCGTCCGCGTCGGTGGAGTCGGGCGGGGCGGGCTCGGCAAAGCGGATGGTGTCGCGCGGGGGGCGGCGGTTGGGCGTGCCCTGCGCCGCCGCCTCGGGGGCGGCGAACGCAAGGGCCAGGACGAGCAGGGCGATGCGGCGCATGGGGTCAGGCCTGGGTGGGCTCCGCCGCCGCCTGCTCGCGGCGGTGCTTGATCCATTCGAGAATCGGCGGAACGAGCGAGACGAGGATGATGCCGATCACCACGTACTCGAAGTTGTGCTTCACGGCGGGGATGTTCCCGAAGAAGTACCCCGCGAACAGGAACGAGGTGATCCAGATCACGCCGCCGATGATGTTGAACGACAGGAAGCGCGGGTAATCCATCCGCGAAGCACCCGCCACGAACGGCGCGTACGTCCGCACGATGGGAATGAAGCGCGCCAGGATGATGGTCTTTCCGCCGTACTTGGCGTAGAACTTCTCCGTCCGGCGTAGATATTCCAGCTTCATCACCCGTGCGTCTTCCTTGAACACTCGTAGCCCCACCGCCCTGCCGATCTGGTAGTTGACGGTGTCGCCCAGCACGGCCGCCACCATCAGCACCAGCCACAGGATGATGATACTGAGCGCCTGCTCGCCGGGCTGGTTGTTGGCCGCCGCGGTGATGGCGCCCGCCGCGAACAGCAGCGAGTCGCCGGGCAGGAACGGCGTCACCACCAGCCCGGTTTCGCAGAAGATGATCAGAAAGAGGATCGCGTACGTCCACGCGCCGTACTGGCGAAGCATGTCCGCCAGGTGCACGTCGAGGTGACGAAAGTAGTCGAACGCCTGTTGAAGGAACTCCATTCCCAGCCGCCGTTCAGGTGAGTGCCGCAACGGTATACCCGCCGCGACGCCGAATGGTATCGGAGGCGGGGAGGGGATTCAAGGATCGTGCTTGATTCAGCTTCAACTCAGGTGTCCCTGCGCCCGACCACGAGCGTGAACTCGACTTCTCCTCTCCCCCGTGCAGTTTACGGGGGAGAGGCCGGGAGAGGGGGACGGCCGCGGCATGCGCCAGGTCCGGTCGAAGCGCGTCGACGACCCTGTCGCCCCGTTGCCCTGACCCGCGGCGGCCCCTAACCTGTCGCTATGAGCGAGCACGGACTTCCCACGCTGTCGGCCGACGAGCACCAGCGATACAGCCGCCACCTGATCCTGCCCGAGGTGGGCCCGCAGGGGCAGCGGCGGCTGAAGGCCGGGCGCGTGCTGCTGGTGGGCGCCGGCGGCTTGGGATCACCCGCGGCCATGTACCTGGGGGCGGCGGGAGTCGGCACGCTGGGCATCGTGGAGTTCGACGTGGTGGATGCCAGCAACCTGCAGCGGCAGGTGATCCACGGAACGTCCGACATCGGCCGCCCGAAGCTGGATTCCGCGCGCGACCGCATCGCCGAGATCAATCCCCACGTAGTCGTGGAGCCCCATCCCGTGCGGCTGACGTCGCAGAACGCGCGGGAGATCATCCGGCGCTACGACGTGGTGATCGACGGCACCGACAACTTCCCCACGCGCTACCTGGTGAACGACGCCTGCGTGCTGGAGAAGAAGCCGTACGTCTACGGCTCCATCCTTCGCTGGGAGGGGCAGGCGTCGGTGTTCGCGGCCGAGGGCGGCCCCTGCTACCGCTGCCTGTTCGCCGAGCCGCCCCCGCCCGGCATGGTCCCCAACTGCGCCGAAGCCGGCGTGTTCGGCGTGCTGCCGGGCATCGTGGGATGCGTGCAGGCGCTGGAGGCCCTGAAGCTGCTGCTGGGCGCCGGCGACACGATGGTGGGCCGGCTGCTGCTGTTCGACGCGCTGCGGATGAGGTTCCGCGAGATGCGCCTGCGCCGCGACCCGGCGTGCCCCGTGTGCGGCGACAACCCGACCGTCCACGAGCTGATCGATTACGAGCGCTTCTGCGGATACGAGCCGCCGGGCGCCCAACCGGAGAACGACATGTTCGGCGTGCCCGAAATCACCCCGTCGGAGCTGAAGGAACGGCTGGACCGGGGAGACAAGCTGACGATCATCGACGTCCGCGAGCCCCACGAGTGGGAGATCGGCAACCTGGAGCCGCAGGGCGCGCGGCTGATCCCCATGGGCGAGGTTCCCGAGCGGATGGACGAGATCAGCGCGGACGACGAGGTGGTACTGCAGTGCCGCTCCGGTGGGCGCAGCGCGCAGGTCCTGCACTTTCTGCGTGCGCAGGGCTACGAGCGGCTGCTGAATCTAAAGGGCGGCATCCTGGCGTGGTCTGACGAAGTGGACCCCAGCATTCCGAAGTACTGAGGGGAAGTGCGTGAGTGCGTGAGTCGGCGCGATGTCATCCCGATGGAGCGGCCCCGGCCAACCCGACGTCCCGCCAATGTTCGCAGCGACTGAGGGATCCGCCACACATCGCGGGCGCGCCTATCGGTCCTCCTCACACGAGAACAGGCCAGTCCGCGAAGGCGGACTTCGTGTGGTTGTTGCAGCGAATTCATTCGCCCGACAAAGCCGAGGTCTCCGCCATGACAGCGGTCTGACGCGCCGGTGCAGGTCCGAAACCATTCGCCCCCGGGCGATCACAACATCCCGATGAATCGATGTCGCAGCCGGACCCGCAGGCCCAATCCATCGCCCTTCCCACCGCCGAGGACGTGCGCGACGCCGCCAACCGCCTGCGCGGCGTAGCCCATCACACGCCCGTGATGACCTCGCGGACGCTGAACGAACGGCTGGGTGCGCACGTGTTCTTCAAGTGCGAAAACCTTCAGCGTGGCGGCGCGTTCAAGTTCCGGGGCGCCTACAACGCGGTATCCAAGCTCTCGAACGACGAGCGCGCGCGGGGGGTGCTGGCGTACTCGTCGGGCAACCACGCGCAGGCGGTGGCTCTCACCGGCCGCATCCTGGACGTGCGCACCGTCATCGTGATGCCCGACGACGCGCCTGCCGCCAAGATCGAGGGCACCCGCGGCTACGGCGCCGAGGTGATCCTGTACGACAAGGAAACCACCTCGCGCGAAGAGCTGGCGGCCCAGCTTCAGCAGGAGCGCGGGATGACCCTCGTTCCCCCGTACGACCACGCCGACGTGATCGCCGGCCAAGGCACGGCCGCGCTGGAACTGATGGAAGAGGCGCCGGACCTGGGCGTCGTCATCACCCCCTGCGGCGGCGGGGGGCTGCTGAGCGGATCCGCGCTGGCTGCCCGCTCACTGCGGCCGGGCATCCGCGTGGTGGGGGTGGAGCCGGAGCTGGCGGACGATGCAACGCGCTCGTTCCGCACCGGCACCCTGCAGTCCGTCCGCAACCCGCCCACGATCGCCGACGGGCTGCGCACGCCCTCGCTGGGCCGGCTGACGTTTCCGCTGGTGCGCGAGCACGTCACCGAGATGCGCACGGTGAGCGAGGAGGCCATGGTCGAGGCCATGCGCTTCCTGTGGACGCGGATGAAGCTGGTGGTGGAGCCCTCCGGTGCCGTCCCCCTCGCCGCGCTGATGTCGGATCCGGATGCCTTCCGCGGCGAGCGCATCGGCGTGGTGATCAGCGGCGGAAACGTGGACCTGGCGAACGCCTGCGCGCTGCTGGCCTAGCGGTGCAGAAGGCTGTCCGTCGCGCCGGTCCCACCGTGGCCGCTACTCGCCGCGCCGCGAGGTCGGGACGCACCACTTCCACACGCAGCTGACGCGGCAGACGGGTTCGGGAAGCGAATGAAAACGAAGGCCACGGGGCGGGTACCCGAAGCCCTCGTAAAATCGTCAACTCATCCGGCCCGGGCGTCGACTCGGGGTCGACGCCGTCCCGTTCTCACCAGCAAGCTTGGCCGCCGCAGTTCGAGTACTGAGCCGTGCCGCAGGGGTCGTTGCTGTTGCACGCGCAGTCCGTGTAGTTGCACGTCCAGTCGCAGGTGTCACCACAAGTTCCATTGCACGACGCGTCGCAGGTGCCGTTGCACGACGCGTCGCAGGTGGGGCAGCCCGGGCACGTGCAGTTGGTGTAGCAGGTGCACTGCTCGCCGAACACGGTGCCGGCCTTCGCGGCGGGCCTGGTGGTGTCGAACGAATCGACAGCCAGTTGGTCCAGGTTCAGCTTGAGCTTGGTACGCATGGGGTTCTCCATCGGTAAGAGCGAGGAAAAACACCGACGGGCGGAGGCGTGGCGCCCCCGCCCGTTAACACTCAGTAGCAGATCTCGTTGCAGTTGGTCTGGAACGCGGTTATCCGCAGTAGTAGCGAATGCAGGTGTCGTAGGTGTCGTTGCAGACGCAGGTGTTTTCGTAGTAGGTGCCGTTGCACGACGCGTCGCAGGTTCCGTTACACGACGCATCGCAGGTTCCGTTACACGACGCATCGCAGGTGGGACAGCCCGGGCACGTGCAGTTGGTGTAGCAGGTGCACTGCTCGCCGAACACCGTGCCGGTCTTCGCCTCGTTCTTCGTGGTGTCGAACGAATCGACGGTGAGCTCGTCCAGGTTCAGCTTGAGCTTGGTACGCATGGGGCCCTCCCGGGGCGGTGGGAAAATGTCGGCCTCGCGTTCGCGAGATCCGACGAGAACGGCAACGCGTAGCGCAGCCGCAGCACACAAGCTCAACTCGTAACCCGACAGCAGTGCGCGCCCGCAAGGAATGGGAAGGCGTAAATGGCACGCACGATACGGCAATTCTCCTGGGCGGCAGCCACTCGGCTGTGATCGGCTTCGGAGATTTGGCTGTTTTCGTTATGACGCAAAACGTGTTCCTTGTCAGCGCCACCAGAACCATTCGCGCGCAGCAAAACGGGGCCGGCGGATGATCCGCCGGCCCTGCGTGGTTCCCCTCCGCGCTCGGTACTTTAGGCGGCGGCTTCGACTGGCTTCCTGGCGCCGAGGAGTTCCTGGGCCACGATGTAGCCCGATCCGCCGTTTACGCCGTGCCCCGGCCAGGTGGCGGCGCCCAGCATCAGCACGTTGGGCACCACGGTGCGATGGCTGGGCTGGCCGGCCAGCGGGCGGAACAGGTAGCTCTGCGCCACGTCGTGCGAGCCGCCGTACGGGTCGCCCGGGCCGGCGTTGGGGCTGAAGGCCGCGATGTCGCCGGGAGAGATCACGTGCATTCCCAGGATGGCGCCGGGCACGTTCGGAAGGTGGCGGCCCACGATGTCCACCAGCCGGTCGGCGTAGCGGCGCTTCAGGTCGTCGGTCCAGGTGCCGTCGCCCACGTCGATGGTCCCCGCCGCGTCGCCCTTGGGCCGGTTGGGAATTTCGAGCACCTGGATGCGCAGGATGGACTTGCCCTCCGGCGCCCGCGACGGGTCCAGGTTGGTGGGGCAGTCGATGGAGACCGTGGGGTTCGCGGGCAGGTAGCCGTTCAGCGCCTGCGTCACGTGCTCGGCGGTGGCGCCCATGCCGCGCGTCAGGTGCGGCTGACCCGTTCGGGCCATCCGCTCGTCGGCCCAGCGCGGGGCCTCGGAAAGGGCCAGCTGAATCTGCACGCAGCCGCGCCCGTAGCGGTACTTGCCCGCCTGGCGGACCAGCGGCGCGGGAACGTCGGCGCCCTCCAGCAGCTTCAGGTACAGCTGGTCGGGGTTTACCGATGCGACCACGGTGCGCGCGTGGATCTCCTCACCGTGGGCGGTCAGCACGCCGGACGCGCGGCCGTTCCTGACCAGGATGCGCTCCACCGGGGTGCCGGACCGCACCACGCCGCCGCGGTCCTCGATCAGCTTGACGAGCGACTTGGCTAGCATCTCCGAGCCGCCGACGGGAATGGCCATGCCGCCGCCCATCAGGGCCATCAGCGTCAGCGGCACCCAGAACCCGCCGTTGGCGCCATCGGGCGTGCGGCCCAGGTGCATCACCCAGGGCGCCACCATCGCGTGAAAGACGTCGGAGCGAAAGCGGCCCTCCAGCACGTCGCGCGCGCTGGTGAAGAAGTCGGCGGCGAACTCGGTGAAGCCGGGGCCATCAGGGTTCACCATCAGCCGGCGGATGGTTTTGCGCGCGTCGTCCGAGGCCAGGTCCTGGTTGAACAGCCCGAACACGTCACCGGCGTGCGCGCCGAACTCCTGCATCATGGTGGCGAACGCGGCCCCGTCGCCGGGCGCCAGGCGCTCGCACTCCGCCACCGCCTCCCCGAAGTCCACCGGGAACAGGGCCGTGCGCCCGTCCTCCATCGACACGCCCGTGGGGTACGCCGTGTTGACGTAGCGCAGCCCGCGCTCCTGCAGCTCGGGGCCCAGGTCGGCGTACGCCGCGCCGGTCAGGAACAGCGGGTGCGCGGCGGAAAACGTGTCGTGCTTGAAGCCGGGAAGCGTCAGCTCGTCGGTGCGCACCAGCCCGCCGGGACGGTCGTTGCGCTCCAGCACCAGCACGCTCTGCCCGGCGCGGGCAAGGTAGGCCGCGGCGACCAGCGCGTTGTGGCCGCTACCAATGAAGACGGCGTCAAATTTATTCATGGTGTGCCTCAGCGATCGTCTTGGGTTGGGTCGTGGATCGTCCTCGGCGGTGGGGAAGGCAACGGGCATTCCGGGCGGGAGCAGCGGCGGGCAGGAAGCTAAGTCGTTGCGGCACAACGATGGGGCGCGGAAGGAACTTCGGAGTGGTGTGTGGCGCCGTGGCCGCATGCGGGACATGCGTTCCACGGCACCCTACGACGCCAAGGGCGTGCAATGGGTCACACGCACCATTCACGGGACCAGCGCCATCTCTCGTGTTGAATGTGTCTGCAGCGGAGGAGGGTCCGCGGACGAGCGCGAAAGCTCGTCCGCGGGACCGGATGAGATCAGCGGATGCGGAGCGGGGTGACGGCGGTGGAGCTATCCACGTGGATCACCGCGTCGAACTGCTTCGACATCACCGCGTTGAAGTAGTGGCTCTGCCGCTCGGTGCGCGGCGCGTAGATCACGCCCACCGCCCGCTCCAGCCGCGGCTCGCCGAGCACGCGGCTCAGCTCCTCGCGCCCGCGGAAGGTCAGCAGGAACGCGGGCAGGCCGGTACGGTGGAAAAGGCCGGAGTAGCTTTCCGGCAGCGCGGGGTTCAGCCGGCGCAGGCGGCCGGGCGCGTCCCACTCCTCCGCCGCCAGCACCGTTCCGGCGTACGTGGTGAAGCCCACCAGGAACGAGCGCTCCGCATACGCCTGCCGCATCAGCTGGCCCACGTTCAGCTCGCCCCCGGAGCCCATTTCCGTCATCCGTGCATCGCCGCTGTGCGTGTTGTGCGCCCAGACCACCACCTTGGGCGTCTTGCCCTGCGCCTCCAGGTGGGTGACGATGGACTCCAGCGTCTGCGCCATGTGCCGGTCGCGCTGGTTCCACGAGGTGGGTCCGCCCTCGAACATCACGCGGTAGTACTCTTCGGCGTTCCGCACGACGCGCGCGTGCTGCATGGCCGAGAACAGCTCGTCGTCGGCGCGCGTGTCGGCGCCCACGTGCGGGTGGGCCTGGTAGCGCTCCTCCATCTCCGCCGCCTGCGCGACGGCCTGCTCGCGGCACAGGGGCCGGCCGGCGGTGTTGGCGGCCATCCCGTACTCCTGGGGGTTCGGCCGATGGCGCGAGAAGCACGCGTAGCGCTGCCGGGCGCGCGCCGCCGCGGCCGGGTCCGTCCGCGACAGGAAGGAGACCACCGAGTCGGCGGACTCGTAGAAGCTGTAGACGTCCAGGCCGTAGAACGACACCCGCTGGGCCGCGGGCTGGGCCTGGTTGTGGGTGCGCAGCCAGCCGGCCAGGTCGCGGATGTCGGTGTTGGCCCACATCCACTGCGGAAAGCCGGAGGTGAAGCCCACCAGCGCCTGCTCGGGCGTAGCCGCGCCCGGCTCGCCATGGATGAAGCGGTCCACGCGCATGGCGTCGGGCCACTCGCCCTCGATGGCGACGGCGGTGAACCCCTTGTCGCGGATCAGCCGCTGGGTGATGCGGGCGCGCTCGCGGTAGAACTCGTGGGTGCCGTGCGTGGCTTCGCCCAGCAGCACGAAGCGCGCGTCGCCTACCTGCGCGATCAAGGCGTCGTAGTCCGTTTCCGCGCCGGTGAGGGGGATGGCCGCCGCGCGGACGATCTCCACCGCACCGTCCACGTCGCCCGGCCGCGGAGCCGCATCCGCCACGGCCTGCCCCCCGCCGGAGTTGGCGCAGGCCCCCAGCAGCGCCATCCCCAGCGCCGTCATCGCCCGTTCCAAACGATTCGACCGCATTGCAAACGCCTCCACTCCAAGGGTTTAGGAGTGGAGGCGAAGGCAGGCCGCGTACCAGCGCGGGAGCAGCGAAGGACTGCTCCGGGCGATCAATCCATCGGGGAGAATTCCACAGCGAACGTGTTGGACACCGTCTCGTGGAATCGGTTGGAATCTCGGCTTTCGGTCGCGCGGACGCGGATGCGGTAGCTGCCGGGCTCGCCCACGCTCACCACCGAGCGAACCGAGTCTCCGGGCTGCACCTCCAGGGGGCCGCTCGTGTTGATGGCCTGGCAGAGGCTGCCGCCGCCGTACGCCTGGCGCCAATCGCCCCCTTCACGCCGGTCGACGGCCACGATCACCGCGCCGCAGTGCGGAAGGTAGATGGGCTCGTCGCCCTCGTTCTTCACGATGAACCCGACCAGGCTGACGGAGCTGATGGGTTTCGCGACGTACTCCTCCTGGTCGGTGCGCACCTTCAGCTCGGGCTCGCTCGAGCTGAACGGCGAACTGCAGGCGGCCAGGAGGATGAACGGCAGCGCGGACAGAATTCTTTTCATAGGTCGATCTCCAAGGGTCACGTTCCGGGGGGGCAGGGATACAAACGAACGAGCGCCCCGGGATGCGACACCCCGGAGCGCCCGCCATTCTCCATCGCCCGCCCCTCAGCGCACCGCCAAGCCGTTGCGCTCGCGATACGCCTGCTCCGCCGAGGCCAGCGCATCCCACGACCGCTGCGAGGCGCGGCGCAGCACTTCGCGTGGCGCGCGCCGCGTGGGCCACGGCGCGGCGGCGGTGTTCACGTCGCCGGGAAACAGCGCCAGGCTGCCGTCCACGATGGCGCGGGCCACCACTGCGCGCGTGGGGCGGTCCAGGTTGGCCATCACCGCCAGGGTGCGCAGCGCGCCCTGTGCGAAGGCGTCGGTGACGAAGGTGGCGTATTCTTCCCGAAGCGCACCCGTGCCCAGGTCTGGGAAGCGCTCCAGCAGCCCGGCAAGCGCCTCGTCATCGCCCTCCTTGACGCCGCGCAGAAGGAGCACGCTGGCCACCTGGGGCCAGCGCGTCTGCGCGCCGCGGGCGGCCACGGCGGCGAACAGCTCGTCGTCCAGGCGGTCCAGCAAGTCGTACGTCTCCTGCTCCTCCAGCTCCACGGTGAACGGGTCGCGCGGAGGCGGGATCCGCTCGCCGTTGGCCCCCGTGCGGCGCGTGGTGGTAGAGGGGGTCTGCCGGGGCGGCGCGGCCGGCGCGGCGTTCCGCCCGCCGACCATGACGATCTCGGTGCCCACCTGCACGTTGTGGAACAGGCGCAGGGCGTCGGCGTTGCTCAGGCGGATGCAGCCGTGCGAAACGCGCTGGCCCAGCAGCTCGGGCTTGTCGGTGCCGTGGACGGCCAGCCCCTGGCCGATGAACACGCCGGCCGAGCCCAGTCCGCGTGGAAAGCGGCGTGCGTCGGAGTTGGGCGGCGGCACGCGCAGCCCGTTCTCGATGAAGTACCAGTCCGGGGCGATCCAGTCCGGCTCCACCTGCTTGTGGGTGACGTGAAAGGTGCCATTGGGCGTGGCGAAATCCCACTCGCCGCGGTCGTGCTCCAGCCGAAGCCCGGTGCCGGTGCCCACGGGAGCGGACCACAGCACCCGCCGCCCGCGCGCGAAGTACAGGCGGTTGGCGTCCAGGTCCACCACCACCGCGTAGCCGCCCCGCGCCAGCGAACGCGACCGCACGCGGGCGAGCGGGTTCTGCGCCTGCGGAGCCGCGTCGGCCGGGCGCGCGGTCGGGGGCCGCCGCGTGGGCGCGACGGGCTCCTCGGCGCGGCGGCGCGGACGCTGCTGCGCGTCGGCCGGCGGTGCCGAGGCGGCCGCCACGCCCGCCGCCGCGAGCGCCAGCACGCCGGCGCGGCGAAGGAGAAAGAAGGTGTTGCGCATACTTCCGCGGGGTACCACGTGAGTCAGGCGTCTGCCCCGTCATCGGGGGGCAATCGGCATACCCGCCGCGTCACGTGGTTGTTTCCTCCGCGCCCTCGCGTTTCGGGCTAACGGGAGGTCACGACACTTTGGGTCCAGGTGTGGCCAGGCAGGGCCGGTGCTCGGGCCGGCGCCCCCCATCCCCAACCCTTCCCCCGCAAACTGCGCGGGGGAAGGGAGCCAGCCCGGTGCGTCGCCACAACGCGTTGCAGCGCCATGGTTTGTCATCCTGAGGCCCAATCGCACCCGATCAGCCCGTAGCACAGACGACGCGGGCCGAAGGATCTGGCCGCGGAAGGGAAACAAGCCCGGGCGCGGCAGCGGTCACCGTAGCCGAGGCCTCGGCTGCCGTGGGGCCCTCACCCGGCCGCGCTGACACGCGTGCCACCCTCTCCCACAAACAGCGTGGGAGAGAGGGTACACTTCGGGTTCGAGGCGAGGTCGGGCCCTGGTGGAGGCCCCGACCTCGCTGGGGCGACTGAAGTCGCGGCAACGACGGCCCAAAGTCCGCCTTCGCGGACTGCACGCGCAGTCGAGTGCACGACGCCGGCCCGAGCGCGATCGAATTCTCCCTTTCCCCCGCTTGCGGGGGAGAGGGCCGGGGAGAGAGGGCGGCCAGAGGCATGCGCCGCGACTCCCGAAGCGCACCGTTCCTCGCCCTCGTTGCTGTAGAGTGCGTGAGCCCGGCCGAAGCGCAGTTCAGGTCTCCCCCTCCCCTGCGCAGCGGGGGAAGGGGGCCGGGGGGAGGGGGCTCTCGCGGCATGCGAGGCAGCCAGTCGACCCCCACCGAAGTTCCCCCCTCTCCCGGCGCAGTTTGCCGGGGGAGGGGCCGGGGGAGGGGCCACCCGCGGCATGCGCCAACGTCAGTCGAACGCCCGATCCCTCAACGGTGGCCAGCCTAAACTCCGATTCCCTGCCACCCCCCGCCCCTCGGTCGGCCCTCAATCCCGCGGCTTCCCTCGCTCGGATTGCGTGGACGCCATCAGCCGGTACGTCCGCAGCCGCACCACCAGCGACGTGCCGATCACCCCCACCACCCCGGGCTCGGCCGCCAGGCGCTCCGCCACCTTCAGCATCTCGTCCACGCTGAGCTCGCCCCCTGGCGAACCCACTCGCGCGGCGGCAACGGCGCGCACCCACGTCGACGCGGCGCGGTCCGGCCCAATGGCGCGGGCCAGGAACGCCAGCGCATCGTCGCGCGTGGGCGGAATGAGAGCGCCCTCCGCGCCGTCTACGCCGTTTCCCATCATACTGATCTGCACGCCTGGCCGAATGCGAAAAACTCCCGGAAACGGGATGCTACCCCCTGGCCAGGCCCGGGTCAAGAGACCCGTTTCGGGCGTGCCCCGCAGGCGGTATCGTTCTCGCCGGAGCATGGCGACGACAACGGTGCAAAGGTCTACGGAGATGAGTTCGACGCGGGTGTTCAGGGTGCCGCACGTGGTGATCGTGGGCGGCGGGTTCGGCGGCCTTTCGGCGGCGCGCGCGCTGCGCAACGTGCCCGTCAGCGCCACGCTCGTCGACCGGCGCAACCACCACCTCTTTCAGCCGCTGCTCTACCAGGTGGCCACGGCCACGCTGTCGCCCGCCGACATCGCGGCGCCCATCCGCCTGATCCTGCGCCACAGCCGCGCCACCGAGGTGCTGATGGCGGAGGTCACCGGCTTCGACCTCGACGAGCGCAAGGTGTGCCTGGCGGACGGGCGCACGCTGGACTACGACTACCTGGTGGTGGCCACGGGCGCCACGCACGCCTACTTCGGCCACCCCGAGTGGGAGCCGCTGGCGCCGGGCCTGAAGACGGTGGAGGACGCCACGGAGATCCGCCGCCGCTTTCTGCTGGCCTTCGAGGCCGCCGAAGCCGCCACGGACCCGCAGGAGCGGCGGGACCTGCTCACCTTCGTGGTCATCGGCGCCGGGCCCACGGGGGTGGAGATGGCGGGGGCGATGGCCGAGACCGCCCGCCGCTCGCTCGTGCGCGACTTCCGCAACATCGACACGTCCACCGCCCGCGTGATCCTGCTGGAAGGCGGGCCGCGCGTGCTGGCGGCGTACGAGGAGGGCCTCAGCGACTATGCGCGGCGCGCCCTGGAGCACATCGGCGTCGAGGTGCGCACGGGCTCCATCGTCACGCGCATCGAGCCCGACGCCGTGTACATCGGCGACGAGTGCATCCGCACCCGCAACGTGGTCTGGGCGGCCGGCGTCACGGCGTCACCGCTGGGAAAGATGCTGGGCGTGCCGACGGACCCGGTCGGCCGGGTGATGGTGCAGCCCGACCTGTCCGTCCCCGGCCACCCGGAGTTGTTCGTCATCGGTGACCTGGCGCACCTGCGGGACAAGCGCGGCAATCTGCTTCCCGGCGTCGGCCCCGTCGCGCTACAGCAGGGGCGGCACGTGGCGCGAAACATCCGCGCTACGCTGCGCGGCGAAGAGCGCCGGCCCTTCCGCTACGTCGACAAGGGGAGCATGGCTACGATCGGCCGGCGCAAGGCGGTGCTGCAGGCGCACCAGGTGCAGGTCGAAGGATGGTTCGCGTGGCTCGCCTGGCTGTTCGTCCACATCTTCTTTCTGATCGGCTTCCGCAACCGGCTGCTGGTGATGGTGCAGTGGGCGTGGAGCTATCTCACCTGGCAGCGCGGCGCCCGGCTGATCACCGGCGAGGTGGGGTCGGAGCTCGCCCCACCCGGAAAGCCGCTGGGGACGGTTGATCGAGCACAGCGGCCGCTCTCAGAAGGACGCCCGGCCGCGCGCGACGCCGCCGTGGCTGCGGCGCAGGGGCAGGTGGCGCCGGCGGACGCGGAGGGCACCGGGTGGATGGGCGGCGACCGCGCCCAGGGCTCGTCCCCGCCCGCCGGATGAAGGGCTACGCGGAGCGGCTGGCCGACTGGGCCGCGCGGCTGGGCGCCACCGTCCACGCCACGCGGTATCCTCGCGTCGAGGCGCGGGGCGAGGCGTGCGCCGTGCGGCTGGTTCCGCCCGGCGCGCCCACCGCGCGCGTTCTCGTCGCCCACGGGGCGGGGAACGACGCCCTGTTTCCGCTGCTGGAATTGTTCGGCGCCCTGCTGGCCAGCGGCGCTGAGGTGTTCTCGTTCGACGTGGACGGGCACGGCTGCGCCAGCACCACCGTGTTCGCGCCGGGCTCCGTCCGCACCGCCATCGCGGCCGCGGCGGACCAGGCGGAGCGCGGACGGCCGCCGCTGCCGCTTCACGTGGTCGGGCACAGCCTGGGGGGATCGCTGATGCTGGATGCGCTCGCCTCCGGGTCTCTTCAGCGCGCCGCCTCCGCCGCGATCCTTTCCTCGCCGGTGGACGTGCGGATCGGCGCGCGGACGGTGGCGGGAGAGCTGCGGGGGTTCTTTCGCCTCGATACGCTGGCGCAGCGCCGGCACTATGGATGGTGGGGACTGGTGCCCGCCTTCGGCCCGGTGAAGCGCGCCTCCTACCCGTTCCGCCGCGTGGACGACGACGGCCGCGCGTGGAGCTACGTGGCCGCCGTCCAGCGGCTGCTCGCGGAACTGGACCTGGAGGCCCGCGCGGGCACCATCACCCATCCCACGCTGCTGGTGTACAGCGACGGCGACTGGATCGTCCCGCACGCGCAGGGGGCGCGGCTGGCCGCGCGCATCCCGGGCGCGGAATTGCTGTCGCTTCGCGGCGTGTCGCATTACACGCTTCCCTTCCATCGCCTGACCATCGAACGCGTGGTCCGGTGGATCGGCCAGCACCAGCTCGCCGCCGCATGAGCGAATCGCCCAGCATCGACATCCACGTGCACCTGGCCGGGGTGGGCACCAACGGCTCCGGCTGCTGGGTGTCTCCCCTGTTCATGCGGCGGATGAGCTTTCGCCTGCTGAAGCTGCGGCACGGGATCAACGCGCGGCAGATGCGCGAGTCGGCCGATGCGGACTGGGCCGCGGACGTGGCGGACCGCGTACGCCGCAGCGAGCTGACGCACGCGGTGGTGCTGGGGTTCGACGGGGTGTACGACCGGGTGGGTGCGCTGGACCGGGCCAGGTCGCAGATGTTCATCCCGCCCAGCTGGGTGTTCGAGGTCTGCCGCCGGTATCCGCAGCTGCTCCCCGGCCCGTCCATCAACCCACACAGGGCGGACGCGATGGAGCGGCTGGAGGAGTGCATCGAGGGCGGGGCCGTGCTCATCAAGTGGCTTCCCGCCACGCAGGGCATCGACCCGGCAGACCCGGCGCTTGGCCCGTTCTACCGGCGGCTGGCGGAAACGGGCATCCCCATCCTCGTCCACTCGGGGGGGTCGGAAAACACCTTCGCGGAGGTGAATCCCGCGCTCAAGGACCTGCGCCGCATCCTCCCGCCGCTGCGCCTGGGGGTGCGGATGATCGTGGCGCACTGCGGCGTGCCCGTCTCCTACGCCGGGGATCGCGACCAGGTGCCGCTGCTGCGGACGATGCTGGGGGAGTTTCCGCACCTGTGGATCGACAACTCGGGAATGGCCAACCCGCCGCGCTTCGCGCACCTACCCCGCTTTGCGCGCGACCCGGACTTTGCGCCGCGGATGCTGCACGGAAGCGACTTTCCGGTGCCGTCGAATGCGTTCTGGTACGCGCGCCAGCTGGGCGCCCGCCGCGCGATGGCGCTGGACCGCATCCGCAACCGCATGCAGCGCGACATCGAGATGAAGCGCGCCCTCGGCTATCTGGACGACGCCCTTACGCGCCCCGTGCAGGTGCTGGCCAACCTGCACCGGTGGGTGCCCGCTAGATCAGGGCCCTTCCGCGCCCGCTGACTAAAAGACATCTTCAACACTCGCTTATCCCTATAGACGCATAGTATGCGAGATACCTTGTTGATCCGGGAGCTTCGGCTCGAAGACTTTCTCTCCTTCGCCACCCCGGGTGTCTCGGTTGGCTTGCGGGCTCTGAACGTGTTGATAGGACCGAACGGGTCGGGTAAGTCGAACGTCCTCGAGGCATTGGCAGTGCTGCGCGCCTCGCCCGGTGATTTGGCGGGGTTACTCCGGAGCGGCGGCGGTGTCACCGAGTATATCTGGAAGGGGGATCGCAATCCTGACGCGGCGTGGATCGAGGTAGAACTCCGTCCATACGTCAGAAGTTCAACGTCACCGCTGGTCTTTGGGTTTTTCCTCACTGCCCTAGGCACCCGCTTAGAAATCATCCACGAGTATATCTATCGGCAGGACGGCGTTAGAGAGTTTTTGTACAAATCCGGATCGGGTACAGGCACACTGAACAGTCCCCTGCAAGAGGGGCGTGCAGAGGCGGTGGCGGAGATGAAGGCTGATAAATCGATCCTCTCCCAGTTGCGGGATCCGATCACATACCCTGAGATCACGTACATTGGAGACAGGTTCAGCAGTATCGCGCTATTTCAGGACTGGAACGTCGCCCGGCGGTCGGCTGCGCGATTGCCGCAACCTACGGATCTCCCGAACGATTTCCTGCTACCGGATGGTAGCAACCTCGGCCTGATTCTACACGACCTAAGCCAAACTTCCGCCAAGCGCGACGAAGTGAGTGAGTACCTTCGCAAGTTCTACGAACGGGCCAGGTACATCACGACCAAGATCCAAGGCGGCACACTGCAATTATACATCGAAGAGGAAGGTGGCCGGCTGATCCCTGCCACGCGGCTGTCGGACGGGACGCTGCGCTACCTGTGCCTGCTTGCGATCCTCTTGCATCCGAACCCGCCGCCGGTGATCGGGATTGAGGAGCCGGAGCTGGGGCTGCATCCGGACATCCTGCCGACGATCGCGGAACTGCTGCGGAAGGCCTCGGAGCGCACGCAGCTGTTCGTCACGACCCACTCGGAAACGCTCGTCTCAGCGCTCTCGGACACGCCGGAGTGCATCTTGGTTTGCGAAAGCACTCCGGATGGCACGACGATGAAGCGCCTAGAGGCGGAGCCCCTGCGCGAGTGGCTGGAGAAGTACTCGCTCGGCGAACTCTGGCGGATGGGGGAGATCGGAGGGAACCGCTGGTGAACGAGATTTGGATGTATGTGGAAGGGGGTCGCGGTCGTGACAGCAAGGCGTCACTTCGGGCCGGGCTCGCGCAGTTCTTTGAGAAGTCGCGTGTGACCGGCGGCTCGCAGAAGACCATATGGCGCGTCGTGATGTGTGGCTCGCGCGAGGAAACCTATGAACTTTTCGTGCGGGGCTGGAGAGATCATCCGAACTCACACGTTCTCCTGGTCGTCGATGCGGAAGGGCCGGTAGTCGGTACGGAGCGCGAGCACCTGGCCGCGCAGGACCGATGGGATCTCTCGTTCGCCAAGGACGATTCCATCCACCTGATGACCGAGGCGATGGAATCGTGGTTCGTTGCTGACGTGAAAGCCCTGACCAAGTTCTACGGGCAGCGCTTCGCCGCTGCGTCTATCCCGAAGCGCAAAAACGTCGAGGAGATCGCGAAGGCAGACGTCGAAAAGGCGCTCAAGGATGCTACGCGCAACACGCAGCCGGGCTTGTACCTCAAAACGCGGCACGCGCCGAAGATCCTCGAAAGCCTGGACCCCGGGACCGTCCGGGCGCGTGCACCACGGTGCGAACGCCTGCTCCAGCACCTCGCGCAGCCGGGCGGTTGAGCCCCGTCGCTCGCCCCCGCCGCGGACAGCCGCTAGATTCTCCGCTGGATCAAGTGCCTCGAGTGGGAGAATCATGCTGCAGACCATTCTCGACAACGTAACCGACGGCGTGCTGGTGCTGGATGCGGACTGGCGCATCACCGAAGCCAACCGCCGCGCCGAAACCCTGTTCCGCCGCCGCCGCGCCGACCTCGTCGGCCGCGTGGTGTGGGAGGCGCTTCCCGACGTCGCGGGCACGCGCTTCGAGAGCGAGGTGCGCATGGCACGCGAGCAGGAGCTGGTGCGCATCGTCGAGCACTTCTACCCCTCGCTCTACGTGTGGCACAAGGTGCGCGCGGCGCCCTCCGGCGACGGGAACACCCTCCTGCTCTTCAGCGACATCACCGAGATCGCCCGCCGGCAGCACGGTGAGGCGGTGCGCGAAGCGGTGCGCAGCATCGTGCGGCAGGCGCCCATCGCCATCAGCATCGTGCGCGGGCCGGAGCACCGGTTCGAGGTGGTGAACGAGATGGGGCTTCGCCTGATCGGCGACCGCGAGGTGGAAGGCCGCACGGTGCGCGACGCCTTTCCCGAACTGGAAGGCCAGGGCTTCTTCGAGCTGCTCGACCAGGTGTACGCCACCGGGGAGGCCTTCGAAGGCCATGAAATGCCCGTGGAATTCGACCCCACCGGCACCGGCGAACGGGTGAAAGGCTGCTTCAACGTCATCTACCAGCCCCTGTTCGAGGCCGACGGCCGGGTGTCCGGCATCCTCAGCCTGAGCGTGGACGTGACGGACCTCGTCGCCGAGCGTTCGCAGATGCAGCGCGCGGCGGTCGAGCACCGGGCCATCCTGGCGCAGCTGCTGGAAGGCGTGATCGTGACCGACGCCGAGGGGCACATCCGGTTCGTCAACGACGCCGCGGAGCGGATGCATGGAACGCAGCGCCTGGGCGTGGCACCCGAGGCCTACACGCGCGAGTACCACCTGCTGCGCGAAGACGGGAGCGAGTACCCCGCGCACGACCTTCCGCTGGCCCGCGCGGCCCTGAACGACGAAGTGGTCACCAACGAACGGTGGCTCGTCCGGCGCGGCGACGGCACGGAAGCGCGCCTGGAGGGCAGTGCGAGCCCCGTCTTCGCCGAGGGCAAGAAGCTGGGCGCCGTGCTCACCATGCGCGAGATCTGAAGCGGCGGCACGGCATCTCCGCCTCCCCATCTCTCCAGTCGAGCCACGGATGATGCGCCCAATCCCGCTCGCCGCGCGGATGCACATCGCGCGGCGAACCGCGTTTCTGCTGGCCCTCTGTGCACTGCCCGCGCGCGCATCGGCGCAGCTGCGGCCGCTGGACGCGTTGGAGTGGCGAATGTTCGACGGCGGGCGAACCGTGTCGGCGCAGGTGGGTGGTGGATGGATGGCGGGGCAGCGCGCGTCGCTGGCGGGAACGGAGGGCACGCTGGTGGAGGCGGGAAACTGGCGGGCGTTCTGGCGCACCGGCCGCGTGGTGCTGGAGGGCGGCGGCACCGTGCAGCGGTTCTTCGACGAAGAATCCTCGTTCGCCGCGCCGGAGCCGTACGTCAAGATGACGGACGACGGAAAGCGCCGCGACGCGGGCGACTACCGCATCCTCACCGCCATCCGCCTGACCGGCGACGGCGCGCCCGTGGCCGCCGCCCTGCGGTTCGGCACGCGGCTGCCGACCACGGACAACGCGGTGGGGCTGGACCGGGACGCGACGGACTTCATGGCCACCCTTGGCGGGCGCACCGTCCGCGGGCCCATTGCGCTGCAGGCCGAGGCGGGCGTGGGCATCTTCGGCACGCGGCGGCCCACCTTCGAGCAGGACGACCTGCTGGTGTACGCCCTGCGCGCCGAGTACGCCGTGGGCTCCCTCCGGCCGATGGTCACCGTGCTGGGCCAGCAGGTGGGCAGGCCCCGGCGCCGCGAGATCCGCGGCAACGAGTCGCTGGGCGAGGTGCGCCTGGGGGTGCGTGCCGGCGGGCGCCGCTGGCTGCTGGCCGAGGCGGTGGCCGGCTACACCCCGTTCAGCCCGGCGTGGGGCCTCCTGGTTTCCGCCGGGATGGACTGGTAGGGCTCCAATCGACAGAAAAAAGGAGCGGGCGGGCCGAGGATTCGGCCCGCCCGCGTTTCGTCGGCCTCGAGCTGGCTCAGGCCGGCACCGGGGCGGTGGCGGCCATCAGCTCCACGTCCAGCCCCTCGGCGCGCACGCGGCGGTCGTAGTACAGGATGACCGTGGCCGCCACGGAAAACGGATACGTCAGCGCGTTCACCAGCGCGCCGAGTGCGCTGACGAACCCCTGCGACATCGGGTCAGTGGCGCTGACCGCGGACGCCATCAGGAACCGCACCGCCATGGAGGGCAGGGTGGCGATCAGCCCGGCGACGAGGACCACGGCGCAGATCCGCCACCAGTCGCCCTCCGCCAGCTCCGCCGAACGCTGAAGGGCCGCGAGCGGCCCCCGCCGCTCCACCACCACCGCCGGGACCACCGCGAAGAGCAGCACGTACACGATCAGTGCCCCGATCAGCAGCCCGAACAGCCCCAGGAAAACGGCGATGCCGGTAAGGATCATCGCCAGCGCCAGGGGAAAGAAGCGGGCGAAGCCGTGCCGCACGGCCTCGCCGACGGTGGCCGGGTGCCCCATGTACGCCCGGCTGGCCTGGTAGGTGAGCGCGGCAAGCGCCAGCACCACCCCCACCAGCATCATCGGGGCGATCAGCAGGACCAGGATGCCGCCGCCCACGAGCGCCGCATCGGACCCGGACGCCGCGGCGACGCCAAGGGTCGCCGACAGCACGGCCAGCGGCAGGTACAGCGTCAGCGCCGTGCCCAGCATGGGCGCGAACTGGCGGCGGTACAGCGAAAAGGAGCGGTCCAGGATCTCGCCCACGTTCAGCGGGCGCAGCATGGTGGGGTGCATGGCGTTTTGGACTTCGGGGAAGGAAATCGGCGGGCGGGAGATGAAGCTATGCAAAGGTCCTGGCTTTCTCAACCGTCAGAAGTGCCAGGCAACCCCCACCACCGGCACCACGGGCAGGGTTGACACGGGCTGCAGGCGCGCGCCGCTGTCGCCCTCGGCGAAGTAGCGGTAGAAGAGCGCGTCGCGGCTTTCCAGCGCGTTGAGAACCTTCAGGTAGGGCGTCAGCTGGGTGCGGCGGCCGGCCACCATGGGCGTCCAGGTGCGAGACACCTCGGCATCCACGCGCAGGAAGTCCGCAGAGGGCCCCCGCAGCGGTGAGTCGCTGTCCAGCCGCACCGAGTTGCCGCTCTGGTACACGGGAAGGCTCGCCCCGTCCAGCGCCTCGGCCTGCCCTCCCACGGTCACCGGGGTGTAGGCCAGGCCATCGCCGTACGCCACCCGCAGCCCCAGCAGCGTGCGGCGCCACACCGGGCCGCGGACGCCCGCGCTCACCGTCTGCCGGCCCACGAACTCGGCCGAGGTGCCCATCCCCTCGTTCGAGTTCCACCCCCACGAAAGCGAGTACCCGAGCCAGCCGGTCACCTCGCCCGCCGTGCGGCGCACCCACACGTCCACCCCCGAGTTGTGGGAGATGTTGGCGTCCTTCAGCGGCAGGCCGTGGAAGCGCTTGTAGAACCCTTCCAGCCCCAGCCGCACGCCGGCCACCAGCTCCTGGTCCAGCGACATGGCGAGGTGGGTGGCGCTGGCGACGGCAATCTGCGTGGGAACGCGGATGGCATCGGCGCTGTTGCGCGGAGGCGCGCCCGCCTGAAGCGAAGGCCGCGGAACGCGCACGTACTGGTGGTAGCGCCCGGCCGCCAGCGTCAGCGCCGCGCCGTCCGACAGCAGCCAGGTAGCCGAGGCGCGCGGCGCCACCTTGGCCACCTGGCCCACCGAGAAGTGGTCGCCGCGAAGGCCCCCGCGCAGAAGCACGCGCCGGGCGGGCTGCCACGACGCGTCCACGTAGCCGCCGGCCGCCGAGCCGGCGCCGCGCGAGTACAGCAGCAGCCGGTACTCCTCGGGAACGGTGGCGATGTGCCGGAACCAGGTGCGGTCCAGCGACGCGCCGTAGCGCAGCCGCACCCCCCCGCGCAGGTCGCTGGCCAGGTCCAGCCCCAGCCGCAGCCGCTCCTGCTGCCACTCCAGCTGCAGCAGCCGGGCAGGGTCGCGCTGGGGCAGGTTGGCGTCGAAGCGTCCCCCCGCCACGGTGAGCTCCGCGTCGGCGCCGCGCAGCCGTCCGCGCCAGCGGATGGAGGTGGCCAGGTTGCCCCACCGCGCATGGCCGTCGCCCGGGCCGGCCGTGTCGATGCGCACCCCTTCGCGGTTCATGAACCCGGTGATGGACAGCGCCCCGTACTGCGTCGGCACGTCCAGCCGCGCCAGCGCGTCGCCGAACTGATAGGGAAACGGCTCGCTTTCCAGCTGCGTCATGCTGGCGCCGTGCACCGTGCGCGCCGACACCAGGTACCGCGCCCCGTTCCCCAGCGGCCCCTCGGCGCGCCCGCGCGCCGACATCATGTCCACCGCTCCGGCGCCCGAGTGGCCGTCGCCGTTTCCGCCGCGGGTGGAAAGGTCCATCACGTACGACAAGCCGCCGTCGTACCGCGCGGGCGCGCCGCCCAGGTACAGACGGGCAGACCCCAGCACGCCGGGCTCGAAGGTTTCCAGCAGCCCGCCGGTGTGGAACGGGGCGTACACGGGGGCGCCGTCCAGCAGCACCAGCTGCAGCATTCCCGACGATCCGCGGACGTACAGCGCGTCGCCCTCGTCGCCGTCGGGCTCCGCTGCCGGCTCGTACTCCTGCCCCAGCGCCCCGTCCAGCCCGCCGCCCTCACCCAGCGTGCGATGGCCGATCAGGTAGCTGACGTCCGTCGAGGGCACCGAAATGCTGTCGGCGCGCGGGTCGCCCAGGGCGTGGACGCGCACGGGGGCCAGGGCGATGGGCCGCAGCTCCAGCGCCACGTCCAGCACCACCTCGCCCCCGGAGGGAACCAGCACCTGCATCTCCTGCGGCGCGTGCTCCAGGTGCCGCACGCGCACCACCTGCCAGCCGGCGCCCACCCGCAGGGAGTATCGTCCGGTGCTGTCCGCCATCCCCACCATCGTGCGGGGGCCGGACCCGGCCTCGACGACGGCCAGGGCCACGGGCAGCCCCGACGGGTCGCTCTGCACGGTGCCGCGGATGACCCCCCGGGCCGTATCCTGGGCGGGGGCAGCGGCGATCAGCGCGGCGGCGAACAGCGCGGTGAGCATCAGCGAACGGCGGCGCGGAAGCGGATGGACATCAGGGCCCGGCGCGGAAGACGGGCTCGGCGGCCGATCCGTCCACCCGCGGCTGCAGTGAGCGCAGCGTGGCGCCCTCCTTGGCGGCGTACACGCGGCCGTTCACCTCCAGGAACGCCGTCCGGGCGCTCGCGGGAAGGTGAACCACCACCTCGCCCGGCCCGGCGCCCACGACTTCGATGCGCCCCGGCGCCGTGCGGAAGCGCGCCGACGCGGCGGAGCCCGTGGCGTGCACCTCGGCGTTGGGCCCGTCCGTCAGCCGTGTCCGCACCCGCAGCTCGGGCGACGAGCCCGACACCACCACCCGCACGCGCCCCGCGTCGGGAAGGATGGATACCGCCTTGGGCAGGGGCCCCACCGCGGGCGCGGGCGCGGGCGCTTCGGGCGCCCGCTCCAGCCGCACCGGCTCGGCGGGCCGCTCCTCCACCGTCGCGCCGCCCAGCCAGCCCCTCACGGGGCTGCCGGGCACGGCCGCGGCCACGCCGGCCACGGCCAGCGTCAGCGCGATGGCGGCCGCGCGCGGAAGCGCCCGCCCGGCACCGGCCAGCGGACGGCCGGCGCGGCGCCGGCGGTGGAAATTGGCCTGTGCCCGCAGCACGGGGGCAGGCACGTCGGCCAGCCCCAGCAGGGCCGAGGCCCGCTCGCCCCCCGCGCGAAGCTCGGCCAGCTCGCCCGCGCACGCGGCACATGCGGCCAGGTGCCGGTCGGCCGCGCCGCGCCGGTCGGGCGCCAGCTCGCCGTCGAGCAGTTCCAGAAGGGTGCCTTCACCCAGGTGTGTCATCCGTCCTCCCGTTCTCCGTCGTACACCGCCAGGAACCGCCGGGTTGCGCGGGCCAGCAGCGTGCCTACCGATCCCGGGGCCACACCGGCCACACGGGCGATTTCGTCGTACTTGAAGCCCTCTTCGCGCATCAGCAGCATCTGCCGGTCGCGTTCGGGAATCTGCTCCAGCGCGCGGCGCACCTGCTGCACCGCGTACTTTCGCTCCGCCTCCACGTCCGGCGCGGGGAGCGCCGACGGCTTCCACGGGGTGGCCGTCAGCAGCCGTTCGCGGCGCTTGCGCGTGCGCGCCCCGTCGCGGAACAGGTTGGTGGCCACCGTGAACAGCCACAGCCGCGCCTCGTCGCCGGGGAGCGACCGCCCCAGCAGGCGCACGAACGATTCCTGCGCGATGTCCTCGGCCTGGTCGTGGTCGCCCGTCAGCCGATGCAGGTAGCGGAACAGCGACGGATATACGTCGCGGAACAGCGCGTCGTAGTCCGGGGCGTTCGTGGGAACGGCCTTCAAGACCGGCCTCGGCGCCGCGGGTGCGGCGGCGTCCGGCGCGGGACGGGCGGCGTGGCTGCTCGGCACGTGGGCTCGATCATCGCTTCAGGAGCGGAATAACGCGGCGCGGCGCCATGCGCCACGCATCCGACGGGGGAAGAACGCCCGTCGCGCGCCGATCGTGACACGCCGTCGCCAACGCTGCGCGGCGCACACGTGTCACGACTTCCAAGGGACGTTCGTTGTACGCCCGAAGTCGCTTCCGCCATGTGCGACATTCCCCGTCAGCCGGAATTCGGAAAGAGATGAAGAGGCCGATCCTGGCCGCCCTCGCGGCGGCCGTTGCCGCCAGCGCGTGCAACGACATGGCCGTCAACGCCGTCTGCCCCGACGTCGCCAGCCCGGCCGTCCTCATACGGGTGGTGGACGGACCCACCCAGCAGCGGGTGGACATGCAGGTCACGGGCAGATGGGAAACCGGCACCCTGGGCGACTCGCTCCGCCACCTGGGGGCGGGCAGCGAGCGTTACCTCGCCGCCATCGGCCCGGCAGGCACCTACACGGTGACCGTCGGGCGGCCCGGGTCGGCCGTGTGGACGCGCAGCGGTATCGTGGTTCCGGGCGCCACCTGCGGGCCACAGACGCAGGAGCTCACCGCTACGCTGCAGCCAGGCTGAGCCTGAGTGCGGCCGGCGCGCGGGGCGGCCTCGTTCACGACGGGCCGCCCCGCGCCTTTTGCGCCTGCCCGTTCACTGCCAGCGGAACCCCCGCACGCTCAGCAGGAACGACCCGATCATCCACGCCAGCAGGATCCCCACCTCGCCCGCGAACGCCCCCAGCGGCAGCGCGTCGTTGTAGATGGCCCGCAGGGCGTCGTTCAGCGCGGTCAGCGGCAGCGCCTGCACGAAGGGCTGCAGCGCGTCGGGGTAGCGGCTGGCGGGAAAGAACACGCCCGACAGCACGAACATCGGCAGCATCACCAGGTTCAGCACCCCGCTGACCCCCTCGATGGTCCGCGCGCGGGTGGACGCCAGCAGCCCCAGGCCGGCGAAGGTCATGGCGCCCAGGACCACCGCCAGGGCCAGCAGGGCCAGCGACCCGTTCACCTGCACGCCGAACGCCAGCCAGGCGAACAGCACGATGGGCGGCACCTCGAGCACCACGAACGCCAGGCGCGCCAGGATCTGCGCCAGCAGGAAGTCGCTCCGCCGCATGGGCGTCGACGACATCCGCTTCAGCTGCTTCTTCTGCCGCATCTGCACCAGGCTGAAGCCCATCCCCCACATTCCCGTCGACATCAGGTTCAGCCCGATCAGCCCCGGGATCACCCAGTCGATGTAGCGCCCGCCCGGCCGCCGCGTGGGATCGTCGATGGTCGGCACTCGCGGCACGGCCCCCGCGGCGCGCTGCACGACGCGGTCGGCGATCAGCTGCGCGCTGCGGCTTTCCGCGCGCGCCGGGTCGAACCGGTAGGTCAGCCGGTCGCGCCCGGCCAGGAGGACGGCGACGTCGCCTCGGGCCACGGCGCGCTCGGCGGCGTTCGCGTCCAGCACCGTCACCTTCACCTCGGTGGACTGGCGGAGCGCGGCCAGGTAGCGCTCGGCGACGGAGCCTTGCTCGACACCAACGGCGGCGCGCTCCGCGGGCGCCTCGCGGAAGGCGAGGCCCAGCCCCACGGCCATGATGATGGGAAACCCGAAGGTCCAGAACAGCGCCTCGGGCTCGCGCACGAAGCCGCGGATGCGGGCGAGGGTAAGCTCGCGAAGGGGACTGGGATCTCGCATTCGCACTACCTTTCAGGGGCCCGGAGGCCTTTCTGTAGACGATCCACTTTCGTCGGGTGGCCCGGACCACATCCCCTGTACACAGTGTTGATTTTGCCGCGGGGCACACCCATCTTCCGGCCAGCTAAAACGAACCCCCGGCAGACGGGAGTCTGCCGGGGGTCGATCGCCTTTCCTCGGAACCATCACCGGCTCCCCTTGCAGGGGCCAGGAGAGGATCGCCCGAGGCTTCTCAAGTACGTTAGCACGATGACGAGCCTCGGTCAAGACACGTTTCTTCGCGGCCGCGGAAACGGCGCTTTCGGCACACCGGCTCCGCCTGGGTTTTCAACATCGCGCAGGCGACACCGCAGAGCTCCTGCTCGCGCGCCACCTGCGGAACCTGGCCCTGTCCGAAGCGCTCTATCCCGTCCTTCAGATGCTTGAGCCCGGCCCACCGGGCTCGGCTACTCATCGCGCAGCTCCCGTCCGGTCAGTGCCAGGAACACGTCTTCCAGCGTGGCGCGGTGGGTGGTCAGCTCGGTGAGAACGCCGCCCGCCGCGCCGATGCCGTCCAGCAGGGCGGGGAGGCTGCGGTGCGTTTCCTCGACGGTCAGCTGGGTGGCGCCGCCGTGGGTGGAGACGCGGGTGACCCCCGGGATGGCCCGCAGCTCGTCGTCCGAAGGCTGCGCGGTGGCGGCGAACTCGATCACGTGCGCGCCGCCCAGCGATGCAATCAGCTCGGCCGGGGTGCCGTGGGCGATCACCCGGCCGTGATCCATGACGGCGATGCGGTCCGACAGGCGCTCGGCCTCGTCCATGAAGTGCGTGGTCAGCAGGATGGTGCCGCCGCGCGCCTTGAACGCCTCGCACACGTCCCACAGTTGCCGCCGCGACTGCGGGTCCAGCCCGGTGGTGGGCTCGTCCAGGAACAGCAGGTCGGGGTCGCCCGCCAGCGCGCAGGCCACGGATAGCCGCTGTCGCTGGCCCCCGGACAGGTGCCGCACCTGCGCCCTGCGCTTCTCGCCCAGCTGCACGAAGTCGATCAGCTCGTCCGGCGTGGGGCCCTGGCGGTAGAACGAGCGGAACATCCGTACGATCTCTTCCACCGTCAGCCGGTCGGAAAACTCGCTTTCCTGCAGCTGCACGCCCAGGCGCTGGCGGATGGCGGCGGCGTCGCTTTCCCATCTCATCCCAAGGACCTGCACCTCGCCGCCGTCGCGGGGCTGCAGCCCCTCCAGGATCTCCACCGTCGTCGTCTTGCCCGCGCCGTTCGGCCCGAGCAGCCCGAAGCACTCGCCCCGGCGCACCTCCAGGTCGATGCCGTCCACCGCCACCGTGCCGCCGAACCGCTTGTGCAGCCCGCGGCAGCGGATGGCGGGCTCAGTCCGTGTATCCGTCCGTTCCAACTCGCGTTCTCCATTTACCGGGGGAGAAAACGGCCCACGCTCGCACGCCCGGTGCCGCGGTTGCGGGTCACCGTTGCGATGCCCCGTGATCTTCGGCGTATCTTTGGTATGCTTTCTGCTGATAAACACATCCAACAGGTTGACTGACAACTACTTGGACCACGTTCCGGAGAACGAGCCATGACCGATCGCGCGACGCAGGAGCACGCCGAGGACAGCAACATGATCAAGGACCCGGACAACTGGGTCACGGGCGACGAGCCGATGACGGGCGCCCAGCGCTCGTACCTTCACACGCTGGCCGAAGAGGCGCACGTGGAGGTGGAGGACGACCTGACCAAGGCCGAGGCCTCCAAGAAGATCGACGAGCTCAAGGACGAAACCGGCCGCGGCCGCTGATCCCTCGTCCGCCCGATGCGCGCCCCCGGCTTGGACGAGCCGGGGGCGCTTTCGTTCGCGGGATGAGAGCATTGACCTTTGCCCCCACTCGCATCAAAATGGACGTACACCCCACCTGCGCAAGAAATCTGAGGTACTTATGAATCCCACTGTGGATCGCTATCTCTCCAGTGCAGACCTGGAGCCAGTGCCCGTTACGAACGCGGACGTCCTGGCGTTCTGGACCAAGGTGGAGCGTGCCCTGGACGATGCGCACGAGGCCGGTATCAGTCTCGACACTCGGCTGTTGTGTGCATGCGGCGCAGCGTTGCTCGTCGCGGTGGCGATCGGTCGCGCCGCGGGTTACCACTTTTGCATTGGCGATGATCAGCAGCAGATCGTATTCGACGTTGCACGGAGCCTGGTCCGCGACAGTAAACTGGCCAATGCACTTTCCGAGATGACCCACTTCCTGCCGCTGTGGCACGCGGTGGAGAATGAACCATTCAAGAGTGCCAATGTGCACGACGTTTCCGCTGCGATCACGGCGGCTACCCTCGTGATCAACCTGGGCGCGAAGCACCTCGGCGTGAAGCGCCCAATCAGCACTCGGCCGGCAATCTGAAACACGAAAGCGAAACGGGCCGGAGCCGATTCCTCGGCTCCGGCCCGCTCTCGTTCGCGGCTGACGCCGGGGACGCCTACTCGGCCGACGACGGGCCGGCGTTGCGGACGGCCTCCGGCACGCGGTCGGCGAACTGCTCGAAGTTCTGACAGAAGGCGTTCGCCAGGTCGCACGCCCGGGCGTCGTACGCCTCGGGGTTCGCCCAGGTGCCGCGCGGGTTCAGCAGCTCGGCGGGGACGCCGGGCACGTCGGTGGGCACCTGCAGGCCGAAGAACGGCACCGTCTCGGTCGCCACGCCGTCGAGCTGGCCCGAGAGCGCGGCGCGCACCATGGCGCGGGTGTACGCCAGCTTCATGCGGCTGCCCTCGCCGTACGGCCCGCCCGTCCAGCCGGTGTTCACCAGCCACACCCGCGCGCCGTGCTGGGCGATCTTCTGTCCCAGCAGCTCGGCATAAACCCCGGGGTGCAGCGACAGGAACGCCGCGCCGAAGCAGGCCGAGAAGGTGGGCTGCGGCTCCTTTACGCCGCGCTCGGTGCCCGCCACCTTGGCCGTGTACCCCGACAGGAAGTAGAACATCGCCTGCTCGGGGGTCAGGCGGCTGATGGGGGGGAGCACGCCGTACGCGTCGGCCGTCAGGAACACGATGTTCCGCGGGTGGCCGCCGCGCGCCTCGGGGACGTAGTTGTGGATGTAGTGGAGCGGATACGAGATCCGCGTGTTCTCGGTGATGGAGATGTCGTCGAAGTCCACCCGCCGGGCTTCGTCCATCACCAGGTTCTCCAGCACCGTGCCGAACATGCGGGTGGTGGCGTAGATCTCCGGCTCGCCCTCGGGCGACAGCTTGATGGCCTTGGCGTAGCAGCCGCCCTCGAAGTTGAAGATCCCGTCGTCCGTCCACCCGTGCTCGTCGTCGCCGATCAGCCCGCGCTCCGGGTCTGCCGACAGGGTGGTCTTGCCCGTGCCCGACAGCCCGAAGAAGAGCGCCGTGTCGCCCTCGGGGCCCACGTTGGCCGAGCAGTGCATGGAAAGCACGCCCTGCATGGGCAGCACGTAGTTCATCACCCCGAACACCGACTTCTTGATCTCGCCGGCGTAGCGGGTGCCGCCGATCAGCACCTCCTTGGCGCCGAAGTTGATCAGGATGAAGGTGCTGGTGCGCGTGCCGTGGCGTGCGGGGTCTGCCTCGTACTCGGGCGCATGGAGAACGGTGAACCCCGGCACCATGTCGGCCAGGCCCCCTGCTTCGGGGCGGCGGAACATGTTGAACGCGAACAGGTTGTGCCACGCGTTGGGGGTGATCACCCGTACGTTGAGCTCGTACTTGGGATCGGCCCCGGCCACCATGTCGCGCACGTACAGGTCCTGCCCCTCCAGGTGCGCCATCACGTCTTCGCGCAGCGCCGCATAGTGCTCGGGCGAGATGGGCACGTTTACCTTGCCCCACCACACGTGCTCCTCGGACGAGGGCTCGCGCACCACGAAGCGGTCGTTGGGCGAGCGGCCGGTGTGCGGTGCTGTGACGGCGTTGAAGGGGCCTCCCTCGACCAGGCTGCCTTCGCCGCGCCGAACCGCGTGCTCCACCAGCTCCACGGGGTTCAGGTTCCAGAACACGGTTCCGGGGTTGCGGATCCCGTGGTTTTCCAACCCGTAGCGGCTTTCGCGGCCGGTGCCGGCCGCGGCGGGAGCTTCGGGAACAAGGGTCGTCGACATCGTCGCTCTCGTGCAACAGGGTCGTGCGGGCCCGATCAGACGGCAGCCGGGCGGGCAGAAACGGCAACTCTAGCACCCCCGGCGCGGGGATGCAAGGTGAACACGGCTCACCGGTCTTGTGCTGCCACGTTCATGAAGCGGTCCCGCGCCGGGTCAGCTTTCGTGCCCGTCCTCCCGGTCCGGGAACTCCGATGCGAGAAGCCGGGGCTCCGGCACCTTGATGTCGAAGCCATCGGCCAGGACCCCGGACAGGTGCGTGGCCAGCGCGATCTCCAGTTCCGCCAGCGCCTCGCGCCGGGTTTCGCCCACGACCGAGAACCCGGGTAGCTCGCGGATGGTGATCACGTAGTAGGGCTCCTCGCCTTCCGCGTCGCGAATGGCCCGTCCCTCCAGCGACCACGGCAGCGCCATGTGCTCGCCGACCCGCGCGTCGTCCTGGCTCCCGCTCCAGGTCGCGCCTTCCTTGCGGATGGCGAGCGGCACAACGGGCCGGTGGCCGCAATCCAGCGTCGCCTCGATGTACTCGCGCAGCACGATCGGAAAAATCGACTCTGCCTCCGTGCGTGAGTCGCACACGACGGAGAACCCGCTCATCTCGTCGATCGTAATCAGGTAGTACGGTTCGGCGTCCGGCGCCTCGCGCACGCCCCTCCCGCGCACGGACCAGGGAAGTGCCAGGTATTCATCAACAGTCCTCATCAGATCCTCCATGGCTGGGTGGAGACACTGGATGAGGAGCAAATCTACGGGATCTCCGAGCGGTGTAAAGTTTGTTCGTTTTACGCCACCGCTGGCACCAGCAAGAATCAGCGTCGCGGCGCGCCCAGCTGCATCCGCAGCCCCGCGTACAGCGAGCGTCCCGGCCCCGGCTCGTAGTACCGGCCGCCGAAGGCGTTGATGACCACGGACGTGTTGTAGCCTCGATCCAGCAGGTTCGTCACGCCGGCGAACGGGGCGAACTCCAGGCCCGCGACGCGAGCGCCCTCCCATCCCCCGCGCACGTCCACCAGCGCGTACGAGGGCGACGCGAACCCGGCGTCGGCATCCGTATCCGCCCCGGCGTGGACGACACGTAGCGTGCATCGAGCCCCGCGAACGGGCCGCGTGGGGGCGAGGCGAGCAGCGACAGCTTCCACCGGTGCGGCGCGATTCGGGGGAACGCGGGTGCCTGCACGGTCGTTCGCGCCCACCACGTAGCGGCCGAGCGCGCCCCGGTGTGCGTGTAGGCCGCGCGCGCCGTGAATCGCGAAACCGGGAGCGGGGTGCACCCTCCGCGGCTCTGCGGCCGCCCACTACCGCAATGGGAGCCTTTTGTGACATACCTTGTGGAAACCGGTGTTCTCGTGTTATTGTAAAAACACACGTTTGGGCCTGACGGTCGGTCCTGGCGCGGATGTCTCCACTCCCCGGCCCGCGCACCCGGGGCGAGTGGCGGCGGCCGTCCGCGGTCGGGGCGAAGACATCACCATGGAACTCTGTTTCTCATCCCTTTTCACGAGACACCATGTACAAGCCGACACTCTCGATTCTGCTGCTTGCAGCCGCCACCTCGGCCTGCGACGCAGGTCCCACAGGCGGAAACACCTCCGCCCCGCGACCGGGGACCCCTGACGCGGCCATGCAGGACTTGGCGCGTGGCATCGCCATGGCAATGGCCGATCCGGACATCCGCGAGGACGTCCGCGACGCCATGCGCGCTTCGCTTATAACCCAGCATCGCCTGGTGCTACACGAGTACCTGGCGTCGCCAGAAGCTGATGACTTGGTGGCCAGCGTGGCGCAAGCACTGGGCAGCGACCCGGCGGCTGTGCGCACGCTCGCGGCGCAGCTCCCGGATGCCGACTTCTTCGTTCCGGCCCGCGAAGACCGGCGTACGTGGAAGGCTACGCCCAACCTGGTGGTAACCGGCCTCGTTCAGCGGCCTGAAGATGGGTTCAGCACCGGCTTCCGGCCCGGCGGCACGCGCACGCGGGTGGCGTTCAACCGCGCCAACCCCGGCGTGGCGGTATTCCAGATCTCCCCGACCGAGTTCCGGGGCCGCCGCATCGATCCGCAGGCAAACGTGCCCGGAGATGTGATCGAAGAAGCGAACGACGGCGTGATCTCCGGCCGGTATATTTGGACCCCGGTCAACGGCACCCCGGTGACCATCGAGTTGGCCGACCTGGGCAAGAGCAGAGCGGTACGCGGTCCCAAACTGAACGAGAGCTGCGATCCGCAGACAGCCTTGCTCCCCTGCGCCGAAGACGGAGGTAGCGGTGGTGGTGGCGGCTCCTACGCGCCCGCCGACACGACCTTCCTGGACTACTACTACCTTCACTACGCCGACGGCTGCGGCGACCCCGACCCCACCTTCCGGGCCACGCACTACAATGCGGCCGGCGTGGCCACCGGCACGGGTGAGCTGCAGTACGAGGAGGTTCCTCGGTTCACGCACTTCTATCCGCATGCCGCGCTCCTCTTCCGGCGCATTACCGAAGGCACGTCGGAGCGCGTCTACTTCAAGATCATCGACCGCGACGGCGGGTTCTGCGGCGGCGACGACGAAAAGGGGGGGCGTAATTTCTACGCAAGCGACCGCGGGCAGATCCGGACCATCTACCAGAGCGGCAACGCGACCGCCAACATCGAGCTTGACTGGACGCCCAAGTACTAAGGCGCACTGACAGGTCGGGCAGCCGAGCCGGGCAGGAGCACTCCTGCGCGGCTCGGTCTGCGTTCCGTCCCGTACCGCCCGCCGCTTCCTCAGCACGCCTGAGTTGGTTCCGCCATCAGCGGACTTCTCCCAGCTGCATCCGCAGGCCCGCGTACAGGGAGCGGCCTGGTCCCGGCTCGTAGTACCGGCCGCCGAAGGCGTTGATGACCACGGACGTGTTGTAGGCTCGATCCAGCAGGTTCGTTACGCCGGCGAACGGGGAGAACTCCACGCTGGCGACGCGGGCACCCTCCCATCCCCCGCGCACGTCCACCAGCGCGTACGCGGGCGACGCGAACCGCGCGTCGGTATCCGTATCCGCCACCGGCGTGGACGACACGTACCGCGCGTCGATCCCGGCGAACGGGCCGCGCGGGGGCGAGGCGAGCAGCGACAGCTCCCACCGGTGCGGCGCGATGCCGGGAACGCGGTTGCCGGCGCGGTCGTCCGCGCCCACCACGTAGCGGCCGAAGCGCGCGTCGGTGTGCGTGTAGGCCGCGCGCGCCGTCCATCCCGCGCGGGGCGTCAGCACGGCGGCGGCTTCGATGCCGCGGTGGTTCGCCTGGCCCGCGTTGCGAAAGAAGGTGCGCCCCGGCGCGCCCGGCACCTCGAACGGGATCAGCGCGTCGTCGATCCGGGCGCGATACGCCGCCGCCTCTACCCACACGCCGGGCGCCACGCGTGCCTTGCCGCCCACCTCCAGCGATACGGTGCGCTGCGGGTTCAGCTCGGGGTTGAAGCCGCCCGCGCCGCTGGGCCGGTTGGCCAGCTCCGTGGTCGTGGGCGTCTCGAAGGCGGTCGCCAGGTTCGCGTACACGGTGGCGGATGGCGTGACCGCCACCGATACGCCAAGCGCCGGGCTCACCTGGTCCATCGTCCGCGCGCCGGAGTCGTCCGGGTTGGCGGCGGATACCAGGCGGTCGTTCACCCCGAAGCGGAAGCGGTCGTAGCGCACGGCGGCCAGCACGTCCACCCGCGCGAGCGGCGTCGCCGTCGCCTGGGCGAACACGCTGGACGAGGTGACGCGCTCCCGCTGGTCCAGCGTCAGGCTCCCTCGAGTCCCCGCCGTGTTGGCGAAGTTGCGGCGCTGGTCGCGCTGCCCCTCCATCTCGCCGCCCACCGTCCAGCGGAGCCTCCCCACGCCGCCGTTCCACGCGGCGCGCGCGCCCCGGACGCTGCGGTCCAGGTCGATGATGGACGTGGGGATGGGATTGTCGATGGACCGCATCAGCCCGTACGCCGACACCTCCAGCGCGCCGGGGCCCATCGCGCGCCGCCACCACACCCCCAGCTGCCCCTGCCGCCCCTCCTCGCCCGTGGCCTGCTGCACGTTGCGCGCGAACGCCCGCCGCCGGTCCACGCGCAGCAGGGAGTCGGACAGGGAGCCGGGATTGAGCGCGTCGTAGTTCACCAGGCTGAACGTGAGCCGCGCCTCGTTCGCCCCGCGCGCCATCGACACGCTGCCGCCGGCCAGCGTGTTGCGCGCCCTGGAGTGCTCGCGATAACCGCCGTATCGCAGGTGCGACACCCAAGCGCGGTACCCTAGCGCGCCCATGCGGCCACCGGCGCTCGTCTCGCCGCGCAGCAGCCCGTCGCCGCCGGCCAGCACGCGGTGCTCCGTCGCGAACGGCGCATCGGGCGGGGGGGCGCTGCTGAAGCGGATCACCCCGCCTGACGCGTTGCCGTACAGCGCCGACGCGGGGCCGCGGATGACCTCGGCACGGCCCAGCTGCGAGGGATCCACGTGGTTCAGCGTGGTCTGCCCGTCCGGCAGCGTGGCCGGAATGCCGTCCACCAGCACCCGCACGCCGCGCACGCCGAACTGCGCCCGCGCGCCGAAGCCGCGGATGGAGATGCGCTCCCCCAGCGCGTAGTTGAAGCGGTTGTCCACCTGCACGCCAGGGATGGCAGACAGCGCGTCGGTGAGCGCCAGCCCGGGGCGACCCTGCCGGATCTCGGCCTCGCGCACCGCGGTGACGGCAAAGGGCGCGCGCAGCTGGGGAACGCTGCCGCCCAGCACCTGCACGGTGACGGTATCGAGCGGGACGGTCGTCGTATCGGTCTGCCCGGCGGCGGGCGCGGCGGCGCACAGGCACGCAAGCGAAAAGGCGGCGCGCAGGGGCACGGCCGTGATCGGCTTCATCTGCAACGGCTTTTCTGGAACGGAGTTAGGCTATGCTCTCGCGCTCCGAAGCCGCAGAAAACGGTCCATGGCGGGAATCGGCCTCACACGGTTTCGCCGCGTCAGGGTTGCAGCGCGAACGCCACGATGGCGTCGCTCCGCCCGAACGCGCCTCCGTCGCCACCCGCCGCCACCACCACGAACTGCCGTCCGCCCACCGCGTACGTCATAGGCGTGGCCTTGCCGCCCGCGGGGCAGCTCGCCCCGCCACACTTCGCGCCCGTTCCGTGTGTCGAACGCGCGAAGAAAGCGGTCCAGCGTGCCCGCCATGAACACCAGCCCTCCCGCGGTCGCGATGGGGCCGCCCAGGTTGGGCGAGCCCATCCCCGCCCCGCCGTCCGGGAGCGCCGCGCCCAGCGGCCCCGGCGAGCCCAGCGGCACCTCCCACACCTTTTCGCCCGTCCGCAGGCTCAGCGCTACCAACGCGCCGAACGGCGGAGGCGTGCACGGCGTCATGCCGGGCCCCAGCAGCAGGCGCCGCCGCATCACGTACGGCGTGCCCCGCATGTCGGTGATCTCCCAGTCCACGGACGCGCGCTGGGCTGCCTCCCGCTCCCGCACGGCGCTCACCTGCTCGCGCGGAATCAGCTGCACGATGGCGCCGATGCGGTTCACGGGGACGATGGCCACCTCGTCCGTGCGGTCGAACGCCACGCCGCCCCAGTGCGCCCCGCCGATGTTGGACGGCACCGCCAGCGTGCCCTCCAGGCTGGGCGGCGTGAAGATCCCCTCGTTGCGCAGCCCGGCGATGATGGCCCGGCATGCCGCGCGGCCCTCGGGCGTGGGAGCCCACGCGTCGTCCGCCGTGATGCGGTGAGGCGAGAGGGGCGGAAGCGCGCTGAAGGGCTGCGTGGGGGAGGCCTGCTCGCCGGGGACGGTGCTGGCGGGGACGGGCCGCTCGGTGACGGGAAACAGCGGCTCCCCCGTTTCCCGATGGAGCACGAACAGCTGCCCCGTCTTGGTGGCCTGGATCACGGCCGGGATGGCGCGTCCGCCGCGGTGGATGGTGACCAGCGCCGGGGGCGACGCGTTGTCGTAGTCCCACAGGTCGTGATGCACCGTCTGGAAGTGCCACACCACCTCGCCCGTCCGGGCCCGCAGGGCCACGATGGAGTTGGCGTAGCGGTTGTCGCCCGGCCGCGCGCCGCCGAAGTAGTCGGGGCTGGGGCTGCTGGTGGGGACGAACACCAGCCCCCGCTCCGCGTCCGCCGCGATCACGGACCACGCGTTTGCGCCGCCCGTCCGGTGCGACTCGGGCGTCTGCCAGGTGGCGTACGCGGGGTCCGCCGGGTCCTGCGGAACGGGGTCCCACGCCCATAGAAGCGCGCCGCTGCGGGCGTCGAAGCCGCGCACCTCGCCGCTGGCGGCCTCCACCCGGTTGTTGTCGGCGACGGCGGAGCCTACCACCACCACGTCACCCACGATGGCGGGTGGAGAGGTCACCTGGTACTCCGCCGCCTCGAACGGAGCGTTCCGCAGCCCGCGGCGCAGGTCCACCGTGCCCGCCGCGCCGAAGCTGGCGCAGGGCCGGCCGTCGCGGGCGTCCAGGGCGATCAGCCGTGCGTCGATGGTGGCGACGTAGATGCGGCGGCGGCACGCGGCGTCACCAGCGGTTCGCCCGTCCACCCAGGTGGAAACGCCGCGGCTGGTGAAGTCGCCCCAGCGGACGGAGCGGTCGACGCGCGGGTCGAACACCCACCGCTCGGTGCCGTCCGCGGGGTCCAGCGCGATCACCCGGCCCAGGGGCGTGCTCAGGTACAGCGTTCCGTCCACCATCAGCGGCGTCGCCTCGAGTGCAGTGGGGCGGGCGGTGGCGTATTCGGGCGCGGTCTCCCCCGTGTGGTAGGTCCACGCCACCGCGAGCGCGCCCACGTTGCCGCGGTTCACCTGGTCCAGCGCCGACCAGCGGCTTCCCCCCGCGTCGCCGCCGTACGCCGGCCACTCCACGGCATCGTTCGGCGAGGGAAGCGGCGGACCGGACGTCGGAATGCAGGCCGCGAGGGTGAAAACGCCTGCGTACAGCCACCCGCTATGAATCGTCATGGTCGGGTTCTGGTGGATCGGGTGAGACGGCCGGGTGCCGCGGGGCGCGAGGGAGGGGCGCTCCGCCACGAAAGGGTGCGGCTCAGGGCGTCGGAAGCGCCACGAGCACCGCGGTGACCAGCAGGACGGCGGCGGCGATGGCCAGCTCCACCCGCGCGGAGCGCTGCAGCCGGCGCGTGCCCGCGTCGTCCGCCCCCAGGCCGGGGAGCACGCGCCGCCAGTTGTAGAAGCCCGTGGCCCCGACGAGCGTCAGCAGCGCCACCTTCAGCAGCAGCGCGCGCCCGTAGCCCGTGCCCCACAGGTTGTCGACCGCGCCGATGTGAAGGAGCGCGCTGACGACGCCCGTGGCGCCCACCACGGCGCCGGAGATGAGCGCCATCGGCGAAAAGGCGCGCACCATCATCGCGACGGCCCCGTACGCCGCGGCCGTCGTCCCCAGCGTGGCCGGAATGCCGATGGCCAGCACCATCAGCAGGCTGCCGATCCACGCGCCAGCCGCCAGCACGTGCAGCGCATCGCTGACGATGGCCACCGCGGTCAGCCCCTCGACGCCCGCCGCGTGGCCGGAGAGCCCAGGAACCGCGGCCAGCAGCACCACGCTTCCCGCGGCGCCCATCCACCCCGCGGTCCGTCCGTGCGGCGCCCGGGCGATCAGCATTCCCATCACGAACGCGCAGGTGGCGATGGCCTGCAGCAGCCAGCCCAGCCCCCACACCGTTCCCGTCACCAGCGCCGTCAGCTGCTCCCCGCTCCAGTCCTCCGTCCGCATGCCCAGCGCGGCCGCCTGCAGCCACAGCCGCCCCGCCAGCGTCAGCATGGAGAGCGACGCGGCACCCAGGGCAATGGTCCACGCGCCTGCCTCCGCCCGCGCCGCCACGGGACGGAATGCTTCGTCCTTAGCCAGCCGCGCCAGCACGCCGAAGCGGAAGGCCACCACGCCGATCATCGCCAGCAGCGCGGCGAACCATCCCCAGCGCACGGCGACGGAAAGCGGGCTCGCCGCGGCCGACGTGGTGGTGCCGACCGCGTCGGGGTCGCCCGGAACGCCCGCCGCCAGGCTGGAGTCCACCCGCGCGGAGTCTTTTGCTGCCTCCGTGGGCAGCGGTCCGCTCGTCACGGGAGTCGCGGGTGCGGCGACGACGAAGCGGAACGTGCCCCGCAGCACGTGTCCATCCGCCCCGGCCGTGGTCCACTGCGCCTCGTACGCGCCGGGGGCGAGCGGCTGCGCCAGTTGTAGGACGTACTCGCGGTTGCCCTCTCCATCCACGGGTGCGCCGCCGGTGAGGACGGTGCGCCCGCCCTGCCGCAGCTCGATGCGCGTGAGCCCGGGCGCGACAGCGGTGCTGAACCGGACGCGCACCTCCGCCAGGACGCTCGCGACCGTGTCGCCGTTGGCGGGCTGCGTCGACTGGATCTTGGTGTGCGCGGCCGCCGGAGCCGCCAGCAGCGCGCAGGCCAGCACCGGAAGCAGGGCGCGGCGGGCCAGCAGGGCGATCAGAGAAAGGATCGAAGGCATCCGTGTGAGTTCCAGGGCCGCCGGGGAGCATGCCGCGGTTTTCATCCATCCAGCACGCCGCCACGCGCGCGTGTCCGGTCGATGCGGGGAAGATACGGCGGACAGGCGCCAGTCTCCAGAAGCGGACCCGTAGGGCAGCAGGGAGCCCTGGACGGACACGCACCCTCCCGCCGCCGCACGCCGCGGCGCCGAAGTGGAGAGTAAACGCCGTTCCTTCATCTACTTCCACGTCCGCGCCAGCCCTCGCGCGGAGCGCCGTGGGGGTGCATCTTTCCCGCTCGTCGCCGAGAGCGGAATCGTGAGAAGGAGAATGGATGGCGCAGGGCGGATCGGGGGAGCGGCTGATGGCGGACCGCGTGTTCGGGATCGTCGGGGGGGTGATGGTGCTGCTGGGGCTGGTGTTCCTGGTGAGGTCGTTCATGGAGGGCGGATCCGACACGGGCTCCGGGCCCGCGTCCGCCGTGCCGCAGATCCGGATCGTGAGCCCCGCCGCCGGGGCCGCGCTCCCGCAGCCGGCCTCGGTGGAGTTCGACGCGGGCGCCCCGCTGGTGCTGGGCCCCACCGGGTGGACGGCGGCGGGGCGGCACCTTCACCTGTTCGCCGGAGGCACGGAGCTGATGGCGTCCGCCACCGAGATCACCGCCCTTCAGGGCACCCGCTACCGCTGGGCGCTCCCCCGCCTGCCCGCGGGCTCCACCACCCTGCGCATGACCTGGTCGGGAGAGAACCACCAGTCCATCCCGCAGGGCGCGTCGCAGACCATTCCCGTCACCCTGCGGTAAATCCCGCTCCGGTCCTCTGGCGCCAAAACAGGCGTTGCACGTAACGTGGCAGATCAGTACCTTGTGCTAGCCCGAGGACTTCCCCGCCGTACCTCCATCCCACGCGACCGCTCACCATGCCTGTTCCCAACCTCCGGCCCCTGGGCTTCGGCGAGATCCTGGACGGCGCGTTTTCCCTGTATCGGCGCAACCTGACGAGGTTCATCCTCACCGCGCTTCTGCCGCTGGCGGGGCTGGCCGTAGGCGGCGTGCTGATGCTCATGCTCGTCGGCAGCGGAAACGAGGCCCTTGCGGGGATCGGGGGATTCGGGCTGATGATCCTGCTCGCCCTTTCGGTGATGGTGCAATGGGGCGCGCTCGTGCACCAGGCGTCGCAGTCGTTCATCGCGCAGCCCGTCGGTCTCAAGGAGGCGCTGCGCACCGGGATGCGCTCCATGTTCACGCTGCTCGGGTCCGCCTTCGTGAACAACGTCGGGATGTCGCTGGTGATGTTGGGCGGCATCCTGCTGATGGCGCTGGTCGGAACCGTCGTGGGCGCGCTGGGCGTTCCGGCGTTTTCCCTCGTGCTGGGCGCGGGAGTGATCTTCGGCTTCGTCTTCGTGTACGTGGGCGGCGCGGCGGTGCTGGCCGGCGCGGGCCCCGCGGTGATCGTGGAGGGCAAGGGGCCGGTGGAGGCGCTGAGCCGCTCGGTGGAGCTGCTGCGCGGGGTCTTCTGGCGCACGGTGGGGCTGGTGACGGCGACCATCGTGTACCTTCCGATCGTCGCCGTGGTGTGGGTCTCCGGTCTTTCCGAGGGAGTCTCGGGCGCCGAGGGAGGCGCCGCGGAGGCCTGGGCCGGGTTCGCGATCCTGGCGGGGGGCATCGCCGCCGCGCCGTTCATCGCCTCCGTGTTCGTGCTGGCCTACTACGACCGCCGCGTGCGCACCGAGGCGCTGGACGTGCAGCTGATGACCGAGTCACTGGCGCTGGCCGGCGACTGACCCGCCCCGGCGCCCCGATTGCGCCGCGAACCATCGTTGACGCGCCGGTGGCCGGCGGGTACGTTGTCCGCGCCTCTCCGGCTGTTTCCCCTCGCTTTCCACGTCCTCCCCCAAGCCATGCCCATTCCCAGCCTTCGCCCCCTCGGCTTCGGCGAGATTCTCGATGGCGCCTTTTCGCTGTATCGCCGCAACTTCACGACGTTCGTCCTGACTGCCCTGGTCCCCTCCATCGGGTTGCTGGCGGGCGGGCTGATCTATGCCGTCGCCCTGGGCGGGTACCTTCGCGAGGGGGGGGACCCGACGACCGCGGGGGCGGCCATCGCGGGCCCGTTCCTGCTGTACATCGTCCTTACCGGCCTGGCGACGTTCGTATCCTGGGGCGCGCTGACGCGCCAGGCGACGCAGGCGTTCACCGGCGCGCCCGTGTCCGTGCCCGACGGCCTCAAGGTGGGGCTTCGCGCCCTGCTGCCGATGCTGGGGGCCGGTTTCCTGGCCGGCCTGGTGATCGGGGCCATCTCCATTGCCGCGGGCATCCTCGGGGGCATCTTCGCCGTGGTCCTGGGCGTGACCGGTGCGATCGTGGTGGGCATCGGCTTGCTGCTGGTGTCCATGCTGGCGATCACGATCTTTGCCGGCGTGGCGCCCGCGATCGTGGTCGAGCGGAAGGGCCCGATGTCGGCGCTCAGCCGCTCGTGGGACCTGGTGAACGGCGCGCTCTGGCGGACGATGGGGCTGGTGGTGGTGTCGGTGCTGATCGGCTACCTGCCGGTAGTCGCCGTGGCGTTCGTCACCGGGAGCACCGGGATGATGACGAACCCCACCTCGGCCGCGGCGATGCCCGGCGCGAACGCGCTGATCGCCCAGCAGGTGCTGGCGTGGATCGCCGGCGTGCTGACCACGCCGTTCATGGTGTCGGTGTTCGTGCTGACCTACTTCGACCGCCGCGTGCGCACCGAAGCGCTCGACGTGCAGGTGATGACCGACTCGCTGGCGCCCGCCGCCCAGTAACCGCCCGCGCCGACCGTTGCAATCCACCACCCTGCCTTCTGCCCCCGACGTAGCCCGGGCGGTGGAAAAGGTGTACGCCCGCCCGGAGCTGGCGCCCCCGCCCAAGGGGCCGCTGGCCCCGGTGTGGGAGGCCATCGGCCGGTTCTTCTCGCGCATCGGCCAGGCGCTGGACCGGCTGTTCGGAGGGGTGGCGTCGGAAAGCCCCGTCCTGTTCTGGATCCTCGTCGCCATTTTGGCCGCGCTGGGGCTGGCGCTGATCGTGGCCCTGCTCTACACCATCCTGGGCCGCCTTTCCGCCGCGGACGCCGCGCCCGCTCGACAGGCGGCCGGCGCGGCCCAGGCGGCGCGCCGCCCCCGCGACGCCACGGGATGGGAAGAAGAGGCCCGGCGCCTGGCCGCCGGGGGCCAGTACCGCGACGCGGCGGTGGCGCTGTACCAGGCCCTGCTGCTGCGCATGGAAGCCGCGGGCGCCGTGCGCTACGATCCCGCCAAGACGCCCGGCGACTACCGCATGGAGGCCCGCCCCCACGCGCTTTCGCGGCCCCTCGCCGCGTTCCTGCGTGCCTTCGAGCCCGCCGTGTTCGGCGGGCGCTCGCTCGACGCGGGCGTGTACGAGCGCCTGCGCGGCGCCGCGGCCGAGGCGGGTGCCCATGGGTAGGCGCGAGTCCGGGATGCTGGTGGCACTGGTGCTGGTGCTGCTCATCCTTTCCACCCTGGTGGGCACGCAGGCCCCGGACGACCGCGAAGACCCGCGCGCCTCCACCTTCCTCACCTCCACCGGCGGGCTGCAGGCGCTGTACTGGACGCTGGAAGAGGTGAAGGTGCCCGTGGCCCGGCGCACCGCGCCGCTGGTGGACGCAGGCGGCACCGACTCGCTTCCCCGCGCCCTCGCCATCATCTCCCCCGCCGAGCAGCCCACCCCCGCCGAGATGCACGCACTGGCGGAGCACGTTCGCGGGGGCGGAACGCTGGTGTTCGCCGTGAGCCCGTGGGGGACGGCGGGGCCGGCGTACGACACGCTGGGGCTGGACGTCAGCCGCCTGTCCGGCGCGGTGGGCGGTGACTTCGGCGAAGGGGTGGCGGCCACCGCCCGACCGCATCGCTGGACGGAGGGCACGGGCACGGTGAAGGGTTTCCGCCGCGGGTTCGACGACAGCTCGCGCGTGGTCCGCGAGCGCCGCGCGACCGTGCTCCTGGAAGCGGGGGGAAAGCCGGTCGCCATCGCGTACAAGATGGGCCGGGGGAGGGTCGTGGCGTTCAGCGATGCGCGGCCGCTGACCAACGAGCGGCTGCGCACCAGCGGCGCCGCCCCCCTGTTCGCCCGGGCCGCGGCGGAGCTGGCCGCGGGCGGGCCGCTTACGTTCGACGAGTACCACCACGGCTTTCAGGGCGACGGAAGCGTGTGGAAGGCGCTGCGGCGGTTCCTGGGCGAGCACCCGGCGGGGCACGCCTCGCTGCAGCTGTTCGCCGTGCTGCTGCTGCTGATGCTGGCGGCCGGACGGCGCTTCGGCGCGCCGCTGCCGCCCCCGCCGGCGCGGCGGCGGTCGCCGCTGGAGCACGTGGAGGCGCTGGCTGGCGCGTACCGGCAGGCGGGGGCCAAGCGCACGGCCAGGCGGCTGCTGGTGGCGGGGATGGCGCGGCGGCTGGGGAAGCGCGCGCCGGCCGACGAGGCGGGCGCGGCGGAGTTGCTGGGCCGCATGGCCACCGCCAGCCCCGTGGGCCGCGATGCCGCGGCGGCGCTGCAAACGGAATGGAAGCGCGGGACCGACGCCGAGCTGGTGTCGGTGGCCCGTCGCGTCGACGATCTACTGGACGAGGTAAAACGGTGAGCGAGCTGACGACGAACGGGGTGGCGGCCGAGCGGGCCCAGCGGGTGCTGGACGAGCTGGGCACGGTGGTGCTGGGCCAGGAAGACCTGCTCAGGCAGATGATGGTGGCGCTGCTGGCGGGGGGGCACGCGCTGCTCGAGGGGGTGCCGGGCACCGCCAAGACGCTTTCCATCCGCTCGCTGGCGATGGCGCTGGAGCTTCGCTTCGGCCGGGTGCAGTTCACCCCCGACCTGATGCCGACGGACCTGATCGGCGTGAACGTGCTGGACCAGATGAAGCGCGAGTTCTCCTTCCACTCCGGGCCGGTGTTCACCGACCTGCTGCTGGCCGACGAGATCAACCGCGCCCCCGCCAAGACGCAGGCGGCGCTGCTGGAAGCCATGCAGGAGCGGCAGGTGACGGTGGACGGGCAGACGCGCCCGCTGCCCGCCGGCTTCACCGTCTTCGCCTCGCAGAACCCGGTGGAGTACGAGGGCACCTATCCCCTCCCCGAGGCCCAGCTCGACCGCTTCCTGCTCAAGATCACCATCGGCTACCCGGGCGCCGAGGCCGAGCGCGCCATCCTGGACCGCTACGTCGCGGGCTTCAGCGCCGACCGGGCGGAAACGTACGGCATCAAGCCCGTCCTTTCGTCCGGCGAGCTCGTCGCGCTGCGGCAGTCGGTAGCCACGGTGCACGTGGAGCCCACGGTGCGCGACTACATCACCCGGATCGTCCGCGCCACCCGCGAGGAGCCCAGCCTGGCGCTGGGCGCGTCGCCCCGGGCGGGCGTGTCGCTGTTCCTGGCCAGCCGCGCCGAGGCGTTCCTGGCCGGGCGCGACTTCGTGACGCCGGACGACGTGAAGATGCTCGTCCTCCCCGTGCTGCGGCACCGCGTGGTGCTGACCCCCGAGGCCGAGGTAGAGGGGCAGACGGTGGACCAGCGCCTGGCCGGACTGCTCACCACCATCCCCGCCCCGCGCGGCGCCGAGGCTTGAGCCTGCTTCCCTCGCGCCTGTTCCTGGCGCTGCTGGCGGGGGCGTCCGCGCTCTTCCTGGTGCACCCCGTCCTGGCGCTGCTGGCCGACGCCGTGCTGCTGGTGGCGTTCGGGCTGGACGCGTGGTACGTCCCCGGCCCCGCGCAGCTCACGGTGTCGCGCCGCTCGCCCCCGCGCATCTCCCTCGGCGCGCGGGCCGAGGTGGCGTGGCTGCTCGACAACCGCGCCGGCCGGCGGGTGCGGGTGCGGGTGACGGACGACCTGCCGCCCATTTTGCGGCGCGAGGGCGGCGACGAGCACGAGCTGTGGCTGGACGCGCGGCGGGAGACGCGGCTGGGGTACGCCGTGGCCACGGTGCGCCGCGGCGACGCCGTGTTCGGCGACGTGCACCTGCGCATCGCCGGGCCGCTGGGGCTGGCGTGGCAGCAGCGGCGCGTGCCGCGGGCTGACGCGGTGCGGGTGGTGCCCGGCGTGCTCGAGGTCAAGCAGTTCCGCCTGCTGGGGCTGCGCAACCGGCTGCGCGAGGCGGGCTTCCGCAACATCCGGCAGCGCGGCGAGGGCGGGCAGTTCGAGAGCCTGCGCGAGTACGCGCGCGGCGACGATCCGCGCACGGTAGACTGGAAGGCCTCCGCGCGGCGCGGCGGGCTGATCGTGCGGCAGTACGAGATGGAGCGCCGGCAGAACGTGATGATCTGCATCGACGCCGGCCGGCTGATGACGCAGAAGGTGGGCGAGCGCGAGCGGCTGGACTACGCGCTGACGGCCGCGCTGCTGCTCGCCGACGTGGCGGGGGTGCACGACGACGCGGTGGGGCTTCTGGTGTTCGCCGACCGGGTGACGCGCTTCATTCCGCCCGCCCGCAACTCGCTGGCGCGCCTGTCCGACGCGCTGGGCGAGGTGCACGCGAAGATGGTGGAGCCCAACTACCCGGCGGCGTTCACCTACCTGGCCAAGCAGGTGCGCAAGCGCTCGCTGCTGGTGCTGTTCACCGACATCATCGACCCGCTGGCCTCGGCGGCGCTGGTGTCGCAGCTGGGGCGCGCGGCGGAGCGGCACCTGCCCCTGGCCGTCGCCATCCGCAACCCCGACCTGGAAGCCGTGGCCGAGACGGCGCCCGTCGACGAGGCCGCGGTGTACCGCCGCGCCGCCGCCGAAGAGCTGCTGCAGGCCCGCGCCGCCGCCCTGGCCGCCATGCAGCGCTCCGGCGTGCTGGTGGCCGACACCCGCCCCGGCGACGCGGTACCGGCGGTGGTGAACCGCTACCTGGACGTGAAGCGCCGGGGAATGCTGTGACCTCTACGGCGCTCCATGGACCATTGCCGATCTCCGCGGGGTAATGGTCCCGCACCCACCCGGTTGAAGGAAGAGCCTCGCCGCACCCTCGCGGCGGCACTGAGCGTCCGGGCCTGCGTTCTCCACCCCCACGCAACGAGCTGAACGTGTTCACCTGTCTGCCCCTGCGCGGCGCGGCCCTGGCGGGCGCGCTGCTCACGACGCTGCTCGCGCCCGTGGCTGCGCGGGCCCAGGTGCCGGGCGAGTCCGGGCGAGTCGACATGGCGCGGGAGCGCCAGGCCTACACCGCCGACGCGCTGCGCGACTTCAACCGCTTCATCAACGGCTGGAGCGAGGCCTGGGCAGGCCACGACGAGCGGCGCCTGGCCGGGCTCTACTCGGCCGGCCCGACGGTGGCGTTCTCGCCCACGAGGGTCATCAACGGGCACACCGCGCTTGTCGCGTTCCTGAACGACTCGCTCCCCGAGGGCTCGCAGCTCCGCACGGGCATCGCCGATTTCGTGGCTGGCGAAGACCTGTACTCGGCGACCGGCCCCTACATGTACCAGGCGTCTCCGGACGCGGAGCCGGTGTCGGGAACCCACTTCACGGTGCTGTACCGCGAGCGCGGGCGCTGGAAGATCCGGTCGCAGGCGTTCCTTCCCGGGCTGCCCTTCTAAGCGGGACGCGCTCCCCAATCCGGAAGTGGCTTCGCAGGGGCGGGGGAGAGACCTGAATCGCGCTTCGGCTGGCCTTGGCGCACTCCACAGGGAGCGGGTGAGGAACGGTGCGCTTCGGGGAACTCGGCGCATGCCCCTGGCCGCCCTCTCTCCCCGGCCCTCTCCCCCGCAAGCGGGGGAAAGGGAGAATCCGGTCGCGCTCGGGCTGGCCTTGCGCACCCGACTGCGCGTGCAGTCCGCGAAGGCGGACTTTGGGCCGTTGTTGCCGCGACTTTAGTCGCCCCAGCAAGGCCGGGCTCCGCCACTGTGCTTCCCGCGGCACCCAACCCCGATGCGTCGTTTGTGCTACGGGTGAATGCGGCGCGCCTGGGCCTCAGGAAGACAGGCCTGGGTGGATGTGCGAGCGTTGTGGTGGCCCGGACGGGCACGAGAAAGCCCGCCGCGATCTGCGAGATCGCGGCGGGCTTCGTCCATCTTCCCGCTCAGTGCTACAGCAGGAAGTGCGAAAGCAGGTCCGGCGTGATGACGGTGCGCTCGTCCACCTCGTCCCACAGGTCCTTGTGGGGCTGCTGGGGGCCGGTGCCGTGGAACAGGTGCACCAGCACGCCTTCGTTCTTGGCGGCGCGGATGGCGGGAAGGAAGTCGCTGTCTCCCGTCACCAGGATGGCGCGGTGGATCCGCTGCTTCACCGCCAGCATGGCCAGGTCTACGCCCAGGTAGATGTCGACCCGCTTCTGCTCGAAAATGGGCCGCTCCGATTCGCGGTCCGTTCCGCGGTACTCCAGCTTGCCCTCGCGCACCTCGAAGCGGTTGAGCCGCGTGAGCGCGTTGAAGAAGCGCTGCTTGTTGTCGTACCGGGCCTGGTCCTCTTCCGAGGGGTTGGGGCCCATGTACGGCAGGCAGTGGTAGTAGTAGGTGCGAAGCAGTTCGTGCGGCCGCGCGAGTTCCGAAGACAGCTTGCCGAAGTCGATCCGCGGCGATCCGCAGTCGCGGGACACGCGGTCGAAATATCCGCCGTCAATGAAGATGGCTGCGTTCATCTGGTGCCGTCCAAGTAAAAACAAGACCCGCCGCACGGTGCGGCGGGAGCCGTAGCGAAGGATGCGCGGCCGGGGGGCCGCGGCGCCCACGGCCCAGTGCCGCGCGGCGCCCCGTGCGTCTTGGAATTACCGCCCAAGACCCCGCTTGTCAAGCACCTTACAATCGCGCCATTCCATTGCGGTGCACGGATTTGCGCCGCCCGTGGCGGCTTCCGCTGCTCCCGTTTTTAGGAGCAGCACGATCGGGAGCACCTGCTGCCGCCACTCCTTGTCGTTCGTCCAGGCTGGCCCTGCCGACGGTCGTCCGCACATTGGCGAGTGAAGTATGGAGGTCGCCGCGGGCCCTAGTTCTCCCCCCCGGCGTTCTCCTCGGCCGATTCCAGCAGCGCCGCTTCGGCCGCCTCGCCCGAGATCAGCAGGGCCACCTGGTCGGGAAGCGATTCGCGCAGCGCCGCCTGGATTTCGGTGCGCTCCTGCGGGGTGACGGCGGGCGGGCGCCGATCCGGAAGGGTGGCCAGGGCCAGGCCGGCGACCCCCGCGGCGGCGGCCAGGGGGAGCAGGGCGCGCAGGCGCACGGCCGGGCGCCGCGACGGGCGGCGGCGGGCCAGCGGCATCCGCGCGTCGGCCGAAATGCGCGCGCGCAGGGCATCCCAGTCCACCTCGGGCGCGGGTGCTCCCGCGTCGTGGAGCGCGGCGGCCAGCGCGGGGTCGCGCGAAAGTTCGTCCATCATCCTCCCTCCTTGCGGTCGTAGGCGGCCAGTTCCCGCCGCAGCGCCTGGCGTGCCTCGTGAAGGTGCCAGCGCACGGTGCCGTCGGAAATCTCCAGGATCTCCGCGATCTCGGGGCCGGCGAACCCTTCCAGCTCGAACAGTTCCACGATCACCCGCTGCCGCTCGGGAAGCCCCGCCATCGCGGCGAAAAGGCGCCCCCGAAGCTCCGCCCGCTCGGCGCTGCGCTCCGGCGAGCACCCGCCCGCGGCGGTGCCGTCGGGGATCTCTTCCGTGGTCCGCACCGCGCGGGCCTTGCGGGCGTTCAGGCCGCGGTTGACCAGGATGCGAAAGAACCAGGGCGAAAAGGCGCGGCCGGGCTGAAAGGCGTCGATCTTCTGCAGCACGGCCATGAAGGTTTCCTGCACCAGGTCTTCCGCGTCTTCGCGGTTGCCCAGCAGCCGGTACGCCACGGCGAAGGCGCGGCGCATGTACCGCGTGACCAGCGTGTCGAAGGCGCCCGCGTCACCCTGGCGCACCTGCTCCACCAGCGCGGATTCGTCCTCCGCCACCAGGGCGGAGGACGCCGGGCCGGCCTGCGCCGGCGCAAGCGGCACGGCCGCGAGCGCCGGGTTCACGGCTGCCGGGGAGCGGCTTCCACGCGCGGGCGGTGACGCCGCCCCTCGCGGGGGGGCCGGCGGCGCATCTCGGGATGCCGCGCCCGCATCTCTTCGTGGCGTGCGCGCGCCTCCTCGCGCAGCACCCGACGCGCCTGGGTCCGCTGCTCGTCGGAAAGCACGCCGTGGGCGTCGCGCACGGCGGCCGTGATGTTCTCCCGCATCTCCCGCATCAGCGGCCGCATCGGCTCGGGCACCTGCCGCTCCTGCCGCATCCGGCGCATCTCGGCGCGGCGCCGCTCGGCGTCCATCCGCTCCAGCTCGCCCTGGCGCTGGGCCATCCACCGCTGCCGCTCCTGGGCCAGCCGCTGCCGCAGGGGGGCGTTGCGTGCCTCCAGCCCCCGGCCGATCTCCTGGATGCGCCGCACCTGTTCCTCGTTCAGCCGCAGCTGCTCGCGGTGGCGCAGCAGCACCTCGAACGGGCGGCGGCCCTCGTCGGGAGAAAGCGCCCCGGCGCGCGGGCGCTCGGGATGCCGGCCTCCGGGCTGCGCGGCGGCGGGGGTGGCCACGGACGCCGCCAGGGCGATCAACAGGACGCGGACGGACATGCTCATGGGACACTGCTTTCGTGTGGGCGGATCGTGTGCGACTCTATACAGAATACAGCGGAGCGCGCGCGAACGTTGGGGGAAGGCCGGACGCGCGGGTTGCGAATCGCGGAATACAAGAATATTCTCCTGGCGTGCGCACGAATTTCGTCCGTTGCCGCACACCCGCCCGCGAATCACTCCCCGAAAGTTTTCCGATGCGATTTTCCCGCAGCCACCTGGCGCTGTTCGCCGCCGCCGTGTTCCTGGCCACCTCGGCCAGTGCCCAGCGCGCGCCCCGCCGGCCCGCGCTTCCCGCGGCGGCCGACACCAACGACGCACGCGCCTACTACGAGCTGGGTGTCCGCAGCATGGCCCGCCGCCCGGAGCTGGCCGCCGACGCCTTCTACTGGGCCGTCGAGCTGAGGCCGGGGTGGGCCGACGCGCTGTACGGACGCCACACGGCGATGCTGCTGCGCGATCCGCGCCGGATGATCCAGTACCAGAGCAGCGGGCGCGCCCGGTCGTCGGCCGAGGCGCGGCAGATCGACTCGTTGTACCTGCGCGCGCTGCGCAGCGATCCCTTCGTGCAGCGGCGCTTCGAGCCGGAGCTGACGCGCATGTGGGTGGGCGCCCTGATCGTGGGCGGCGACCCCACCCGGGTAGACGACCAGACGCTGCTCTCGTACTACACCGACCAGGTGATGGCCGACCTGCCTCCCGTCATGCGCGCGCGGGTGAAGGCGGCGCAGGGAAAGGTTCCCGAGGCGGCGCAGGCCTTCAGCGAGGCCCTGCGCAGCCGCCGCAACAACAGCGAAACCCGCGGGTGGATCCTGCAGGAGCGCGCGCGGATGTTCGCGCTGGTGGGCAACGACGAACGGGCGCTGGCGGACCTGGATTCGGCGGTGAACCTGCAGGTGGAGCGCGACGAGCGCGAGCTGGTGCGCTTCTACGAGAGCAAGGCGGTGCTCCACCACAGCCGCGGGCTGATCTTCGAGCGCGCGGGGAAGACCGACCAGGCGCGCGAGGCGTATTCCCGCGCCCTGGAAGAAGACCTGTCGTACGCGCCGGCGCACCTGCGGCTGGGGTTGCTGGCGCTGGCCGCGGGCGACACCGCCACCGGCGAGGGCGAGATGAGGCTGGCGGCCGAGACGGCTCCGGACGACGCCATGCTGCGCATTCTGTACGGCACCCTGCTTTCGCGCCTGCGCAGGCTCGACGAAGCCGCCACGCAGCTGGAAGCCGCCACCATGCTGGCGCCCCACCACGCGGACGGCTGGCTGGTGCTGGCCATGGTGAGGCAGCTGCAGGGCCAGGACGAGGCAACGCTGAGGGCGTGCCGCGAGTACCTGGCCCGCACGCCCAGGGACGACCCGCGCCGCGCCCAGGTGGAAGCGCTCGTGGCCACCGCGCCGGAGGGCCAGTGAGCGCCCGCCGCCTGCGCGCCGCCCTGGCCCTGGCCGCGGCGCTGCTTCCCGCGGCGCTGGCCGCGCAGCCCACGGGGGCCACCCGCGCCCGCACCACCTACGACGACCTGCAGATGTTCAGCCAGGTGCTCAACCAGATCCGGGTGAACCACCCGGACTCGGTAGACACGCACCGGCTGTTCATGTCCGCCATCCAGGGAATGGTCAGCGCCACCGATCCGCACTCGTACGTGATTTCCGCGGCGCGGCTGTCGCCCGAAAAGGAGCAGCAGCTGCGCGCCGGGCGCCTTCACCCCGTGCCGATCGACTTTCAGTACGCCGGAGGGATGCCCGTGGTGGTCAGCGTGTCGCCGGGCACCCAGGCCGCGCGCCAGGACATCCTTCACGGCGACGTGCTGGTGGCGGTGGACGGCAAGCCCGTGCTGGCCGAAAGCGCCATGGAGCTCGACGTCTTCCTGGCCGGCGCGCGGGGCTCGTCGGTGAACCTGCGCTTCGAGCGCGAGCGCTCCGACGGCACGCGGGTGAGCCTGGACCGCACCGTCCGCCGCGAGCGGGGCGACGACGAGACGGCGGTGCCGGTGTCGGAGATGCTGGACGCGCAGACGGGGTACGTGCGCCTGACCACCTTCTCCAACGAGCGCGCGGCCGAGGACCTGCGCGCAGCGCTTGGACGGCTGGAGGGGCAGGGAATGCAGCGGCTGCTGCTGGACCTGCGCGGCAACGGCGGCGGCCTGGTGAGCGAGGCGGCGGGCATCGCGGGGATGTTCCTTCCCGCCGGGGCCACGGTGTACGTGTCGGAGGGCCGCAAGGCCGCGGTGCACGACAGCGTGGTGGTGCGGCGCTCCCTGTTCCGGCGCGAGCGCCAGTACCCCATCGTGGTGCTGGTGGACGAGGGGACGGCCAGCGCCTCGGAGCTGGTGTCGGGCGCGCTGCAGGACCACGACCGCGCGCTGATCGTGGGCCGCCCCACCTTCGGCAAGGCGCTGATGATGCAGGGCTTTCCGCTTTCCGACGGCTCGATAATGATGCTGGTGATCGGCCACATCAAGACGCCGTGCGGGCGGGTGGTGCAGCGGCAGTACCGCGAGGTGCGGGCGGCCGACTACTACCGGATGGCGCGCGCGGAGCGCGACACGGCGGGGCTGCCGTCCTGCAGCACCGCGGGGGGGCGCAAGGTGTACGGCGGCGGCGGCATCTACCCCGACGTGGTGCTCGACGAGCCGGAGGCCGCCCCGGCGTGGCTGTCGCGCCTGGCGGAAACCGCGGTGCACACGCGCTGGATCGGCGGGTACCTGACGGAGAACGCTGGCGCCTTCACCACCGCCGCGGCGCTGGCCGCCAACCCGCGGCTTCCCGCGGGGGCCCTGGCCTCGTTCCGCGCCTTTGCCGGCCAGCAGGGGCACACGGTTCCCGCCGGCGACGAGGCCGACCGCGCGCTGGAGCGCATGCTGCTGCGCCAGATCGCCGGCACCCGATGGGGGAGCGCGGGCTTCTACCGCGTGGATGCGGCCCTGGACCCACAGATCGCCCGCGCGGTGGCCGAGTTCGCCCGCGCACAGCAGATCCTGGGAACCGGCCAGTAGAGCGGTTGCGAGCAGTGAAGTGAAAGCCGGCCCTCTCCCGACCTGATCGGGGGAGGGCCGGTTCCGTTGGGGCCTACTCGGGCTGCCCGCTGCATCGCCGACCCCGGCACGGGCGACTGAAGTCGCTGCAACGAACACACGAAGTCCGCCTGCGCGGACTGGCTTGCTTGGGTGTGTGGGAGGTCGATGTGGCTCGTCCCAACTTCGCGCGGCAGGCCCGGCGTGCGGGACGGGCCGGTGCACACTGCGCCGACCCCGGCACGGGCGACTGAAGTCGCTGCAATAACACACGAAGTCCGCCTGCGCGGACTGGCTTGCTTGGTGTGTGGGAGGTCGATGTGGCTCGTCCCAACTTCGCGCGGCAGGCCCGGACGTCCTACGCCCGCTGGCCCCTGCGTGATGTCATCCCGATGGAGCGGCCACGATCAATCCAGCCCACACGTCGTGGACAGCAGCGACTGAGGGATCCGCCACACATTTCGGGAAACGCTCCGCTCCGTCCGTCGCACCGACGCCAACGCCCCTGCGGCGTCCTCGAGAGAAAGAGGAACAGGCTTTGGGCGCATCCGGTAGCCACCGATGGGAAGAGCGCGGTGTGTGGCGGATCCCTCAGTCGCTGCGTAGTTCGTGGCTGGCAGGGTATCGGGAGGTCGCTCCCTCGGGATGACAGGCGCGCACGGCGGGTTCTGCGTGCACACGCGATGTCATCCCGATGAAACGGCCACGATCAACCCAGCCCGCACGTCGTGGACAGCAGCGACTGAGGGATCCGCCACACATTTTGGCAAACGCTCCGCTCCATACGTCTCATCGACGCCAACGCCCCTGCTGCGTCCTCGAGAGAAGGAGGAACAGGCTTTGGCGCATCCAGCGTCTGCGGATGGAGTAAGCGCAGTGTGTGGCGGATCCCTCAGTCGCTGCGGAGTTCGTCGCTGGGCAGGGTACCGGGAGGGCGCTCCATCGGGATGACAGGCGCGCGACGCGGGGTTTGATAGAAGGGTGGGATCTGACGAAGAAGCCCTCTCCCGGGTGCCGGGAGAGGGCTTCTTTCGCATCGTTCCACTCGCGCTTCAGAGCCCGAGCATCCGGTCCACGCGGGCTTCCAGCGACGGCTTCGTCGATCCCGCGAGGGCGCTTTCCAGCAGGTCCGCCAGTTCCTCGGCGAAGTCGTCGGGGCGGCGGCGGGCGATGCGCACCAGGGGCGCGAACGCCAGCAGGATGGTGCGCGGCGTGTCTTCGTCGTCGTCGTCGCCCTTCCACGAGTCGGACTGCCACGCCTCGCCCCCCTGCTGCCACGGCTCCAGGCTGGGCTCAGCGTCCTCGATCTCGTTGGGCACCATGCCCTCGGGCAGGGCCTCGACGGGAATGGTCAGCCCCACCATCGCCTGGATTTCCTGCGACGGGTCTTCCGGCTCCTCGGCCATCAGCCCCAGCCGCACGGGGCCGGTGATCACCTGGTGAAGGATGTTCACCGTCTCAGGGGGCAGAAAGGCGCGAAACGACGGGCGATCGTTGCCCTGGGCGAAGAACGCCATGGGAATCAGCCCCGAGTCGTCGGAAACCAGCCCCTCGGCCTCCACTTCCTTCATCTCCAGCTCGATGGGTTCTTCCCGCAGATAGACGTGCATGGTGGTTCAACCTCTAATGGGGGCCGTGTGTCCCGTCCGTGGCGGATTCGGCATTGTACCTGGTTTCCGGATAGCCTCTGGTACACTCCACCCCGCGCAGGTTCCGGTCCCCGCCGGGGTCAATCGGCGGCGGGCGCGGCCACGGGGGACGGGGTCGGCTGGATTCCGAAGGTAAGGAACAGCGTCCCCAGCACCAGCACGGCGCTCGTCCAGAAAGGTGCGGCGGTGTTCACGTGGTCCCACGCCCACCCCGCCCACAGCGGCGCCAGCACGCGCGCCGCCCCGCCGAAGCTCTGCTGCACGCCCATCATCACCCCGCGCTCCCGCGGGTCGATCACCTGCGACAACAGCGCCGTCACGCAGGGAAAGGTGAACGCCGTCCCCAGCGGCATGAGCGTGATCACCATCACCAGCACCACGTAGCGGAACTCCAGCGGATACACGGCGGGGATGGAGATGCGCAGCGGCCCCGGCGCCCCCCGGACCACGGCGGCGATGGCCGCCGCGCCGGGGACTGCGATGAAGGCCAGCAGCTTCAGCCGGTCTGCGCCGCGCACCCTGCGCGTACCCCACGCGACGGCGGCCAGGAGCAGGGCCACGAGCCCGCCGACCAGCGCCAGCGGATCCAGCCCCCCGCGCCACCCGGAGCCGGGCAGGTTCACCGTCGCCCTGCCGCCCACGCGCCAGGTGAGGGGGAGAAGGAAGAGCCCGGCCCCAAGCAGCATCTGCCCCAGCCGCGCCAGGCGGGCCTCGCCGAGCGCATCCACCATCCTGCCGAGCAGCAGCGCGCGGATGATCACCGACACCACGCCGGTCCACATGAACACGTACCCGATGGACTGTTCCGTCACCTCGAAGTGGTGGGACAGGAACAGGGCCAGGGTAGAGGTGAACCCGGCGAAGGCGCCCATGCCGACGGCGTAGATCCAGATCAGCCGGGGCGCGGGTTCGGTGGGGTTGGCCATCACGTGGCGCAGCATCTCGCGCGAGCGCGCCGGCTTTCGCGCCGACCCGTCGCGCGCGCTGCCGACGTGCGATTCGGTGAGGAACATCCACGCGAACGCCATGTTCACCAGGCACAGCCCCGCCGCCAGCAGCCCCGGCGTCGCGCGGCCGAACCCCAGGCTGGCCGAGCCCATCACCGGGCCGATCGCCACGCCGGCGTTGGTGGCGGCGCTCAGCCATCCCAGGCTCTTGGCGCGGTCCTTGGGCTCCGTCGCATCCGCCACGTACGCCTGTACCACGCCCACGGTGCCGCCGCCCGCGCCCTGAACGAGGCGGGAGAGAAGCAGAAGCCAGAGCGAGGAGGCGTAGGCGAAAACGACGTACGAGATAGCCGCCGCGCCCAAGCCCACGAGGAGCGCCGGGCGCCGGCCGTAGCGGTCGGAGACGCGCCCCCAGAGCGGGGCGCTGACGAGCTGGGCGAAGGAGAAGGCGGAGACCAGGATGCCCACCCACAGGCCGCCGCCGCCCAGGTCTTCGGCGAAGAACGGCAGCAGCGGGATCACCATCAGGAGCCCCACCATGTCGACGAACGCCGTGATCATCAGTACGGCGAGCTTGCTCACGGGCCTCTTCGTCGATCGGTGCGGATGGGACTGCTACGGGCTCAGGACCCGGCCAACGTACCCGCGGGGCGCGGCAGCGTCAACGACGGCGGGCCACTCTTCAGTGCTCCACCGCGAGGGCGGGGTGCTCCGCGCCCGGACGCAGCCAGGGATCGAAGATGTTCCAGGTGGTCAGCCCGTCGTCGCTCTCGGGGTCCAGCAGATAGACGGCCAGCGTGCCCAGCGGCTGCGCAGTACGGACGAGAAACGATCCCGCGGGCGCCGTCCGCTCCACCGGCTGCCAGCTGCCGCGGACGCTCACCTCGTTGTGCCCCTGGAACGGGCGGGGCGCACGGGCGACGGAATCCACCACGAACGCCTGGCCGCGCACCCGCCGCTCCGTGGAAAGCGCTTCGACCTCGATGCCGTGCCGGCGCAGCAAGGCGACGGCATCCGTCTGCGACGCATCCAGCAGGTACGCGGCGGGCGGGGTGCGCTGCAGCGTGGGATCGAAGCGGTCGTATACGGGCATGCGCAGCGCGCGGAAGCGGCCCGTGCGCCGGATTCCAGGGTGCACCCCCGGCTCGTCCGGGACGGAGTCGGAATCGGCTTCCAGGATCTCGGCCAGCACCTCGCCCACGTACGGCGACCGGGTCAACTCGCTGCGCACGGGCACCGCCGCCCCGGCGGGCGCACTCCCCGTGTACGCCATCACCTCGCCCGACCGTTCCGCCACCAGCGAGAGCAGTTCCGCAACGAAGGCGTACGTCGACTTGACGCGCCGTTCGAAGGGGTCGTGCGAAAAGGCCTCGCCCAGCACCGACAATCCGCCGCGCAGCCCGTAGTAGTTGGTTCCGAAGCGGGGCCGGTGGTCATACGTAAACCAGCCCTCGCGCGTGCTGTCGGTGTTGACGTCCGCGCCGTATCGCAGCGAGAAGTTGCCGTAGTCGAACGTCTCATACCGGCGGCGCTCGCGGACGCGGCGGCGCAGCTCCGGGAGCAGCCGGTCGCGCGTGTACGCCCCCGCCGCGCCCGACGCCGGGTTCAACGAGGGAGAGTAGGTCAGCGCGTAGCCGTGATAGCTGCCGTTCGTCGTGTGAAGGTCCACGATCAGCTCCGGCGCCCACTCGCGGAACAGCGCCAGCGCGCCCCGCGTTTCCGGCGCCTCGGCCTTCATGTAGTCGCGGTTCAGGTCCAGCCCCTGCGCGTTGGGCCGCTGGCCCACCAGCGCCGGGCCGTTCTGCTCCGAACGCTGCCGCTCCTGCGGGCCCATCGCCTCGTTGCCGTCGGCGTTGTAGATGGGCACCACTACGAGCACCAGCGAATCGAGCACGTTGGGCCCGGGCGACATCGTCAAATCCCGCAGCAGTGCCTGCAGCGCCTCCTTCCCCTCCACCTCGCCCGCGTGGATGTTGCCCTGGAGATAGACCACGGGACGTCCCAGCCGCCGCGCCTCCTCCGCGGTGCGCACCAGCGGGCGAGACGCGACCACGTACGGGATCACCCGTCCCTCCGTGGACGTGCCCAGCGTATCCACGTGGATCGCGGCACCGCGGGCTCGCAGCGTATCCAGGAAGCCGACGACGTCCGCGTAGCTGGAGGTCTGCGTGTACCCGCTGCGCTCCGGCCGGGTGAGGGGACCGGCGGTTGGAGCGGGGCTGGCCGCCGGAGCGGGCGCGCAGCCAGCCGCGAGTGCCAGCAGGGCGAGCGGAGCGAATCGGCGGAGGGTCATCGGCGCGATGGGGATGGGGATCATGCGGCGGCGGACGGGACGACGTCCCAGGTGATGAGCTCGAAGCGCGAGCCGGTGAAACGCTCGCGGAGAACGCGGAGCGCCGACTTGCGCGCCTCGTCCTCCGTGGGGGCGGTGACGGCTACGGTGCCCTGCACGCGGTAGCGGATGCGGAACTCCTCCACGATCCGCGAGCCGCCCTCCGAACGCGCCACGTCGAGCACGGCGACGGCGGCCTCGGGCCAGAGGGCGCGGAGTTCCTTTTCCACCTGGTGCTCCGCGTCCGCCAGCCCGTAGGCGGCGAGTTCCACCCGCCCCGCGCCGCGGAGGGCGACGAGGTGCTGCACCGTCAGCCCGGGTCCCTGATGACGATGGTGTCGCGCGGCGCCGGCCGGGTGCGCCCCGTGTCGGGCTGCGGCTGGGGCTGCGGCGGCTCCGGGAAGGGGATGGACGGCGTGGTGTCGAGCGGCCCCGGCACCGGCTGCACCTGCGCGGTGGAGGCCTCCTTCAGCTGGTCCAGCAGCGCGCTGGCCTGGTCGCGCTCCCCGCCCGCCTGGGTGACCTCGATGAAGCCTTCCAGCGCCTTGATGGCGTTCAGCGTGTCGGCCATGCGCAGGCGCGCCTCGGCCAAGTGGCTGTATGCCAGGTCGTACCGCCGGTCCATGCGGATGGCGCCCTCCAGCAGCGGCACCGCGTCGGCGTAGCGGCCCAGGCGCATGAGCGCGGCGCCCGCCTGGTCGCGATACTCCGCCTTGTTGGGCGCGAGGTCGATGGCCCGCTGCGCGTACACGAGGGACGAATCGAACTGGCCGATGCGGTAGTGCCGCTGCGCCTCCAGGCTCATCGCCAGCGGATCGGTGGCGTCTACCGAGTCGGGCCGGACGCTGTCGCCCTGGATGCTGTCCGCGGCCAGCGGGCGGTCGCCCCCTCCGCCGCCCTGTGACAGCGCGAAGAACGCGGCCGCGCCCAGCACCGCCACCAGGAGCACCCACACCATCGGATGCACCCCGCGTCGGCCGACCGGCTCGGCGGCGGGGCGGCCACGCGGGCGGTTGATCACCGGCTGCGCGTATCCCGGCTCGGGCGTGGGCTCGGGGCGGGGAACGGCCGCGTGCCGCGGCGGCGACATCATCGTACGGTCGTCCGCCATCCCGCCGCCGATCCCGGCGACCATGGTGCGGTCGTCATCCATCGGCACGCCGTCGAGCATGGTGCGGTCGTCGTCCGCCGCCAGGGCTCCCGCGCCGGGGAGGAGGGCGGCGGCGGGCGTTTCGCCCAGGCGCCGCAGCGGGCCCTCGAGCGCGTCGGCCATGGCGCCCGCGTGGGGAAAGCGGTCCGCCGGGTTGGAGGCCAGGGCGCGGCGGATGATGGCCTCCACCTCTTCCGGCACCCCCGGGTTGCGGGCGCGCAGCGAGGGCGTGGGCACGTCCATGCCCGCGCCCATCCGGCTGCGGTCGATCTCGGTGTAGGGGCGGTCGCCGGACAGCAGCTGAAAGCCTACGGCGCCCAGGCTGAACACGTCGGACGCGGGGGTCAGCCGCGGCTCGTTGCGGATCTGCTCGGGCGAGGCGAAGGCGGGCGAAAGGGGCGCGCGGCCGTCCTGGGTGAGGCCGCTGGTGTTGTCTTCCTCGGCCATTGCCTTGGCGATGCCGAAGTCCAGCACGCGCACCTGCGTCTCTTCGCCGGCGTGCTCGGCTTCGACGAGGAAGATGTTGCCCGGCTTGACGTCGCGGTGGATGAGCCCGGAGCGGTGCCCCACGGCCACGCCCCTCGCCGCGTGCTGCAGGATGCGCAGGGCCTCGGCCAGGGGCGGCGGGCCGCCGCGCTGGAACCGCGAGGCGAGGTCGTGGCCCCGCAGCAGCTCCATGACGATGTAGTCCAGCCCCAGGTCTTCGTCGGTGCCGTAGTCGTAGACGGGAACGACGTTTGGGTGATGCGGAAGCTTGGCGGCGGCCGAGGCCTCGTGGCGAAAGCGCGCGCGGATGCGGTCGCGCAGCTCGGGGTCGTTGCCGCTGGAGGCGGTGATCACCTTGACGGCGATGGGCCGGCCCAGCCGCAGGTCCGTTCCGCGGTACACGGCACCCATTCCGCCCCGCCCGATCACCTCTTCGATGCGGTACCGGCCAGCCAGCTCCCGCCCCTTCAGCAGTGATTCCAATCCCGCCATGTGGTTCCCTGACCCTGTGCTCTAGCGACGTCCGTTGCTGCCGTGGCGGCGGTTACCGCAGATAGCGTACTTGCCCGGGCCCCTCCCCCGGCAGCCCCCTCTCCCGGCCTCTCCCCCGCAAACTGCGCGGGAGAGAGGAGAACTTCGAGCGCGATCCGTTTTGTTCGACGCGCGAAACTCTGTCATCCTGAGGCCCAGGCGCACCGCACCGGCCCGCAGCACATCCGTCGCGGGCCGAAGGATCTAGCCGGCGCCACTTCTCAGCCGGGGCGCGGCAGCGGGCGCCAATCCTTGAGACGCGTCCCCGGCCGTGGGCCCCTCCCCCGGCCCCTCCCCGCACGGTACTGCTGTGCGGAGAGGGGAGAACTTCGGTCGGAGTTCGACCGGCTGCCTCGCATGCCCTGGGAGCCCCCTCCCCCCGGCCCCCGTCCCCCGCTTCGCAGGGGAGGGGGAGACCTGAACCCCGCTTGGGCTGGGCTCGCGCACTCGACTGGCCCTCACAACCCTTCCCCCGAAGTTGGGGGGGTCGGCCCCGCTACGGCGTGCCGACGCGCAGGGTCTCGCCCGGCTCGGCGCGGAACACGATGGTGTCGCGCCAGCGGCCGCCCGAGTACGTCCGGCGGCGGATGGCGCCGCGGGTCCCGAGACGGCTTTCGGCCGCGGTGGTGGTCGTCACGTGAGTCGTCGTGTCCATCGTCGGCACGAGGTTCTCCGCGGGGGCATCGGTCCACGGGTCACCGGCCTCGGACGGGATGTCCACCGTTTCCGCCTGCTGCACGTCGTCCCACTCCGCCGTGTCCCACGAATCGCCACCCAGCCGTCGCAAGAAGATCTCGGCCTCGCGGCGGCGCCCCTGCGACGGATTCGTCGCGAGCAGCGCGTTCAGCGTGGTGATGGCGCCCGCCGTGTCGGCCAGGGCGAGCTGCGCCTCGGCCAGGTTGCTGTAGGCCACCTCGCGCTCGGGATGCTGCGCGATCACGTCCTGCAGCTCGGTCACCGCCTCCTGCGGACGCCCCGCCCGCAGCAGCGCGTAGGCATGGTTGTTCATGTACTCGGCCTGGCCCGGCGCCTTTTCCATCGCGCGGCGGAAGTGGCCCAGCGACACCCCGTACTCGCCCGCCCGGAACCGGCGCAGCCCCTCTTCGTTCTCTTCCACCGCCGTCAGCACGCGGGCCGGCGCGGCGGGCGCGCCCTCGTACTCGCGGTTGGCCGCCAGCGCGATGCCGCCCATCACCCCGCCGCTCGCCAGGACCGCCACCACCGCGGCGCGTGCCGCCAGCGTCCTCATCCGCCGCCAGCGCACCTTTTCCATCTCGGCGGAGAGCGGATCGTCCGCCAGGTCAACCTTCCGCCGGGCGAATGCGAAGAAGCCCGCCTGCGCGGCCGGTGCGACGGCGACGGTGGCTTCGTCCGGCTCCACCGACACGGCGCGCCGGTCCTGCGCCGGGACGGCCACAGTCTCGGCGGCCTCCACCGGCTGGTCGGCGGCGCGGCGGAGGCTGGAGATGGCCCGGTGCAGTTCGGCCGCCATCTCCCCCGCGTTGGCGAAGCGCTGGGTTGCGTCGTCCAGCAGCGCGCGGCGGACGATCCACTCCACGTCGCGCGGCACCTGCGGGTTGCGGGCGACCAGGGACGGGATCGGCACGGGCAGCCCCGCGCGGCGGCGGTTCTGGTCTTCGCGCGTGAACAGGCGCGTGCGCGTGAGCACCTCGAAGGCCACCACGCCCAGGCTGAAGACGTCGGCCGTGCGGGTGACGGGCTCGCGGCGAAGGTGCTCGGGCGCGCAGTAGAACTCGCTGCCGAACCACTCGCCGGGCATGGTCAGGTGCGTGCGCGTCTCCTCGTCTTCCTCGTCGTCCAGCACCTTGGCGATGCCGAAGTCCAGCACGCGGACGGAGGGCTCCGGCCCGTCGCCCTCCAAAAAGATGTTGGCGGGCTTCAGGTCGCGGTGCACCAGGCCGATCTCGTGCCCGGCGGCCACGCCGCGCGCGGTTTCGCGCAGGATGTGGAGTGCGGTGCGCAGCCCCAGGGGCTCCTCGCGGGCCAGCCGCTCGCGCAGGCTTTCGCCCTGGAGCAGCTGCATGACCAGGAAATCCACCCGCGCGTCGGAGCCCACGTCCAGCACGGGCACCAAGTTGGGGTGCATGGGCAGGCGCGCGGCGACGGCCGCCTCGCGCTGAAAGCGCTGGCGCATCCGCTCCGTTTCGGCGGGCCCCATTCCGCGCGGCGGATCCATCACCTTCACCGCCACCTCGCGGTCGCGCTGAAGGTCCGCGGCGCGGAACACCACGCCGAACCCGCCCTGCCCGAGCACCGAATCCAGCCGGTATCGCTCGTTCAGGACGTGGCCTACAAGAAACTGCGCCAAGCCCGACATCAGTGCCCTCTCAGGCGATGGGGTGACCCCAACCCCCCTTCGTCCCCTCACTCCGCACAATTCCACAAAGGTAAGGGGAAGTGCGTTAGTGCGTTAGTGCGTGAGTGCGTTCCTACGAGGCGAGCCCGCCGCTTGTTTCCGCCAACTGGCTCCGCTACACCGAACTGCGGGTCTCACGCAGAGACGCAGAGTCGCAGAGAGAGGTCGCAGCGCAGCGTAGCGACACTCAGACCCGTGTCGCTACGGCGAAGCTCGCCAACCGCGCCGGACTGGCTCCTCTCCCCCGCGCAGTTTGCGGGGGAGAGGTTGGGAGAGGGGGGCCTCAGCCCTGACGCCGAACTCAGCCGATCCCGGTCGAAGTTACTTCCGCACTCACGCACTCACGCACTAACGCACTGCAGTTTCACCCGAACTGCGTCTTGTCCGGGTCCTCGGCGATCTCCGGCACCTCGGCATCCGCATCCGCGCCCTTTTCAAGGATCCGCACCACCGGGCCGTGGCCGCCAATGCGCAGGGCGTCGCCGGGGGTCAGCCAGATGCTGTGCGCGTCCAGCCCGTCGAGCTTCATCTCACCCTTGCCCGTGTTGGCGCCCGACACCTCGCGGCTGCCCACGTGGATGTCGTTCAGCCCCAGGTTGTACACCAGGAACCCGGGCTTTCCATCGCGCTCCTCCCACACCAGCGCCAGCTGCCGCCGGCTGACGTTGGGCGCGCCGGTGAGCTGGATGTCGCTGCGCAGCGCCGGGTCGTCCGTGTGCCGGCCCACGCTGACCGTCGCACCCGGGATGGGCAGGCGCTCGCGCTCGGTGCCGTCCTCGTCCTCCACCCGCAGCTCGTAGCGCCCCGCGGGAAAGTTGGACCGCGGCTTGGGCGCGGGGGCGGGTGCGGAGGGGATGCCCTCCACGCGCGTGGCGTCGGGGTCCACCGAGGGCGGCGGGCCGGGAGCCACCCACGCCGGCACGGAGGGCGGGGGCGAGGCGGCCGCGTGCTCGTGCCGGGGCGCCGCCATCGTGGGCTCCGGGTCCGGCGCGCGGGGCGGCGGAGGGGGAGGCGGCGGCGGCGGCGCGGCGACGATGGGCGGCGGCTCGGGCTGGCCGGCCGGCTGCGTCGATACGCGGAAGAGCGGCGCCCCGCGCGAGCCGGCTTCCTTGAGGCGCACCTTGTAGTCGCGGTCGTACAGCGAGCCGTGCCGCATCACCGAGTCCGTCAGGTCCTCTTCCAGGTCCGCCGCCATGTCGGCGATGGCCTGGGCGGCGTCGGGACGCAGGGTGACGACCAGCGTCGTCAGCGGCAGCATCTTCACGTACTTGTCGGGAATCGCCCGCGAGTTGTCGCGGTCGATCAGGTCGCCCAGCGCCAGCTTGATCTCGGGGATGGCTTCGCGCAGGAACGAATCGAGCAGCGGCTCCCCGTCGATGTTCTCGTGCGGGCGCGACGCGGGGGTAAAGTCGGTCATGGGCGTACGGTCTGGTTGGCCGGCGCTTGCCCGGCGGGGGCGGATGGCACCGGGGCGGCTGCGGCGGCCGGCGCCGCCGTATCGGTGCCGCCGATCAGCGACAGGCTGTCGCGCGGCGTGGCCACGCGGCTGCTGAGCCCGCGCACCTCGGCGCGCAGGCTGTCGATCTGCGCCGCGACGGCGGGATCGGTGCCGCGGCCGGCCTGCATGGCCGTCCACAGCGCGAACCCGCCCACCGCCAGCGCAAGCAGCGACAGCAGCGTCGGAAGGATGGACCCTCGTCTGCCGTTCACGTCGTCGTTCCTCTCGTGCACCAGGTTGGCGTGCTCGCGGTGCGGCGACTCCGACACCGCGGCGGCGATCTGCGCGCCTCCGCGCGGCGGGGGCGAGGGTATGGTGGCGCCGCCCCCGTCGCCCAGCACGCGCACCGCGACCGCCGTGTAGTTGTCGTCGGGCCCGCGCTCCTCGACCTTGCGGGTGATGGCCGAGCAGATCTGCTCCGACGACGGCAGGGCCATGGCCTCGCCCAGCTCGTCGAGCCGCATGGCCTTGGTCACCCCGTCGCTGATCAGCAGGTACGTCCAGTTTGGGCGCACCGGGATCCACACCGCGTCGGCCTCGCCCCCGCGTCCCACGGCGCGCTGCAGGCGGTTGCTGCCGGGGCTGTCGGGCACCTCGTCCAGCGCGATCTCCCCCGCTTCCCACCGCGCGTACGCCGGGGTGTGGTCGCGTGTCTCCAGCCGCACGGTGCCGTCCGGGCCCCGGCTGATGATCCGCACGTCACCCACGTGGGCGCCCACCCAGCCGGGGTTCCCCGCGCGGTCCGTGGCCAGGGCCAGCAGCGCCAGCGCGCACCCCATTCCCCCGCGGTCCCCCGGCGACTGCTGGGCCAGGCGCGCCACCGTCTCGTCCGCGTGGCGCAGGGCGTAGCGGGCCGCGTCCAGGCTGCGGATGTCGCCGCCCTGCATCAGCGCCGTCAGGGCGGTGTCGGCGGCCACGCGGCCGGCGCGCTCGCCGCCCATGCCGTCCGCCACCGCGACGAACATCCGCTGGGTGAAGGTGTCGACGCTGAACGCGTCCTGGTTCTCCGCCCGCGGCCCCTGCGCGCTGGCCCCCGCGATGTCGAAGAGCATCCCGTGCATGGGCACCATCCCCAGCGCGCGGGTTTCGGGGAGCGCCGGCGCGGGCGGGCGGGGCGCGGCGGGCGTGGGCTGCGTGTCGTCGCTCATCGGATGCGGATCCCCTTGGCGCGCGGCTCGGCGGTGCCGGGCGCGGCGAGTGCCTCGTCGAACATCTCTTCCCGTGCCCTGCGATGGCTGACCCCCGCCGCCAGCCCCACCGCCAGTGCCGAGGCCAGCAGCTTGGCGCCGCCGTGCGCGGCGAAGGCCGTGGCCACGCCGGTCAGCGGGATCAGCCGGATGCCGCCCAGCGTCGCCAGCCAGAAGGGGATGCCGATGAGCATGGCCACGCCGGTGAGGAGCGTGCGCTCGAAGGCGCCCGTCTCGCGTGCCGCGGCGCTCAGCAATTGGACGATGAACAGCGTGTACACCAGCACGATGGACACCGCGCCGGCCCACCCCCAGTGCGTGGCGATGGCGGTGATGTAGCCGTCGTCGGCCGCGTTGGGCGCCGTCTCCGCATGGCCGCGGCCGGGCCCTTCGCCCAGCAGCCCGCCGGTGGTGACGTTGGCGTCGAACAGCTTCATCTGGTGAAGCTTGGCCCCCCACCGCTCGGCTTCCTCGTCGCTCATCGACGACGCGTCCTTGTACGGGTCGTACGCCAGCTCCAGGCGGGTGGCCGAGCGCTCGTCCACCCGGAAGGCGGCGAACACCAGCACCGCCCACACGGCCAGCATCAGCCCCGCCCACCATCCGCGCCGCGTGCCCACCAGCAGCATGGCGGCCATGGACCCCGCCAGCACGATGGAAAGGCCCAGCTCGCGGATGATCAGGAAGGGGATCACCGGCATGGCGCCGTACAAAAACAGGTTCAGCAGGCGCCGCGGGTCCATCACCGCGCCGGGCCGGGCCAGGTTGTAGGCGTCCTCGGCCAGCGTGGCCGCCCAGATGACGATGAAGACGGGGAGGAACAGTTCCCACGGCGTCATTCCCCCCACCTTGCCCAGCTTGGTGAAGCCGATGGTGAGGACGAAGAACACGGCCAGCGTGGGGAGGAACGGGATCAGCCTTCGATCGCGCACCCACCGCATCACCCGCGGCTCGCGGGACAGGAGAAAGCCCACCAGCAGCGCGAACGGCGCCACGAACACCGTAAAGTGCGCGGCACTGCGCGAGATGAAGCCGCGCCCCTGCGCCTCCTGCTGCACGGCCTTGGCGAACGGGTCCGGCAGCGGAGGCGGCGGGCCCTGGTAGACGATCTGCTTGCGCTCGTCGTCGTACGTGCGCTCGATGGTGCTCAGCCGCGCCCGGGTGGCCTTGGCGTCGTTGGCGGCGCCGCGCACCTTGCCGGCGGCCTGGTACGACGGGTCGCTGAACAGCTGGAACTGCGTGGGCCGCGTCAGGCAGAAGATCAGGATGGGGAACACCACGATGGCCCAGCTGCCGCGGTACCCCAGCTTGCGCAGCGCCACCAGCACGGCGATCCACGCGCCCAGGGCGATGCCGTCGCGGATGAGCGTGCCTCCCGAGCCGGTGGAGGTGCCGTGGATGGGCCACACCGCGGCCACGATGGAGAAGTGGGCGGCGATGTAGAAGAGCGAGGCCAGCAGCAGCCCCCACCAGAGCGGCCCCGGCATCACCCGTCCGCTGCGCTGCTCGACGGGGCGGTTGTGGGCCTTCAGTGCGATGGTGACGCCCTCGGGGCCGCCGCCCCCGGTGCCGCCGCGCCGCTTGAACAGGTCGCGAAGCGCCATCAGTCCTCCTTCCGCGCGGTGGCCTGGTCTTCGCCCCGGTCCTGGGCGCGCGCCTGGCTGGCCATGAAGCGCGTCATCTCGGCCCCGATGGCGGCGGGAATGCGCCCGCCCGGCGCGCCGCTCTGCAGGTAGACGACGACGGTGTAGCGGGGGCGCCGCTCGGGATCGAACATCAGCCCGGCGAACCAGCCGTCGGCGCGCGCCCGCCCGGCCACGTCGGCCGAGCCCGTCTTGCCGCCCATGTCCCATCCCGTTCCCGCCAGCCGCGGCTGCGCAGAGGCGGCGGTGCCGGAGTCCACGACGAGAAGCATGGACTGCATCAGCTTCTGCGAGGTGGTCTCCTTCATCACCCGCGTGCCTTCGGGCAGGTTGTTCAGCCGGTCGGCCTCGATGGTCGGCGGCAGCATCATCCCCCCGTTGCCGATGGCCTGCACGAAGCGGGAGACGGCCAGCGGCGTCACGTCCACCGGCCCCTGCCCGATGGCGATCTGCCCCCACTCGTGCTGGTTGAAGCGGCGCAGGAGGCGAACGCGCGAGGGCGGCGGCGTCATGCGCTCGGCCCAGGCCTCGTTCTCCGTGTTCCAGAAGGCTTTCTCCGCCGCGGAGGGCGGGCCCTCGGAGTAGGTGAGGAAGCCGAACCGCTTGTAGGCATCGTGAAAGGCCTCGGCGCCCAGCCGCTGGCGCGCGTAGTTGGCCATCTGCACGGCGGCCGTGTTGCACGAGTAGCGCAGCATCTCGCGCGGCACTTCGAGCGACGGGTACGACGTGCTTTCGAAGTTGCGGATGCGCGCGCGCCCCACCTGGATTTCCGGCGGGCAGCCCATCTCCATGTCCGGCAGGTTGTTTTCCCACCAGAGCGCGGCGAGGGCCAGCTTGAAGACGGAGCCCGGGGGCGCGTACCGCTTGATGCCGAAGGGCGGCTCGTCGGCCTTGCCCGTGGCGGCGTACGCCACCAGCGCGCCGGTGTTGACGTCCTGCACGATGATGGCGCCGTTGAGCCCCGTCTGCTGCAGCAGCGACCAGGCGCGCTGCATGGGGGCACTGCAGATGGTGAGCTGAAGGTCCGTCCCCACGGGGTGCAGCTGGCCCTGCTCGGCAAAGCTCAGCGGCTTGCGCAGGTGGCGGGCGAACACCCGCTCCACGGTGTAGTCGCGGTCGTCGTCGCCCCCCGCGCCGATCAGGTTGGCGCCGCCCTCGCCCAAGGGATACACACGCTGCACCTCGCCGTCGCGCACGCCGTAGCGGGCCAGGGCGTTGGCGGGCTCGTTGGTGCAGTCCATGATCCACCCGCGCACCTCGCCCCGGTTGCGCTCGCTTTCCCGCGGGTCGCCGAAGCGGCGCCAGGCCATGCGGCCCTCCTCCAGCTCGTCGGCCTGCATGAGCATGCGCGCGTGCCCGAAGGCATAGATGGCCGCGAACATCAGCATGCCGATGGCCAGGCGGATGGCCCAGCGCTCGCGCCGTTCGCGGATGGCCTGGCTCATCCAGCGGAGCAGCGCGATCAGCGCGCCGGCGCCAAAGGCCAGCAGGGCGGCGCGCAGCACCCAGTTGAGAGCGGTTTCCAGCACGGTGGGTTCAGCCGGCGTGGGTCAGGCGCAGCACGGTGTTTCCCATCCGCACGGTGTCGCCCGGGTTCAGCGGGCGCTCCTCGTGCGGGGGAATCGGCTGCTCGTTGACGTAGGTGCGGTTCTTGGAATCCAGGTCGCTCACGGTCACCCGCCCGCCCTGGCTGCGGAAGCGGGCGTGCCGGCCCGACATGTAGCGGTCGCCCGTGGCGAAGACGCCGGGCTCGGGCTTGCGGCCCAGCGTCACCTCGCCCTCCACGCGCACCGGCTCGCGCAGGGTTTCGGAGCTCACCACCTCGAGCACGGCCCCGCGTCCCCCGGCGGGCGCGCCGCCTCCGTACGCGGGTGCGCCGCCGTACGCAGGCGCGGCGGGTGGGGCCACGTACGCCGGGGCGGCCGCGCGCGGCGGCTCGGGCACCAGGGCGCGGTCGGGGCGCGGGGCGTTGCTGGCCCCGGCCGGGTCGGCCTTGGGCTCGTCGAGCCCCAGCGGCTTGACGTGAGCGAACTCGCGCTTGGTGTCCAGGAGCACGATCTCGATGCGCAGGCCGGCGCGGGCGATGCCGTTGTCCTGGGCCCACTGGGCGGCGAAGCGCCGCAGGTGGTCGGCCTCGTCGCGCGCCCACATGGGCGGGCCCATGCCCGTGGGCACCAGGTCGGTGGATACGTACACGCGCAGGTCGGGCGCGGTGCGGCGGTCGGCGTAGCGCCGGAGCGCTTCGCGAACTCCGTCCTCGAGCTGGTTGCGCAGCGTGGGGCGAAGCAGCTTGCGGAAAGCGTTGATCATCGCGGGTCCGGTTTGTTCTGACGGGTCAGCGGTGCGGCCTAGCCGCAATATCAGGACCGGAGCGGTGGAGGGGTGGAATGCGGAGTGGTTCGGGGTGTGGTGGACCTCGGGCTTGAGGTGGAGGCCCGCCGTTTCATTGGAGGGCCCGGCCTCGCTGGGGCGAATGAATTCGCGGCAACAACCACACGAAGTCCGCCTGCGCGGACTGGCTTGTTGTGGGGCTGCCTCGGCTGTCGGGCGCGCCCTTGCTCCGCCGTTAAGCCGCGGGTTTACCTGGCCCCCGCCCGCTCCTGCGTTCGGGCCAGACCTGATCCCCGACTCGCCGTTGCGCCACAGTTGCCGGTATTTCCACCGACGTACTCACGTACTTGCCACGCCGTCGAAGAGCAGGCCCAGTTTCTCGGCGACAAGGTCCGCAAGGCCGAATCGCCGGTCCGCGGCGATCCATGCACGGAGCGTGGCGAACCACACGTCCATGATCACCGTCGCCAGCAGGGCCGAGTCGGCGCCGGGGCTGAGCTCGCCGCGCTGCTTTGCCTCTTCGAACCACTGCACCCACCGCTCGAACACCCGCGCCTCGGTTCCGGCGTCGGCCGCCACCACCTCGGGTTCCCTGAACGCCTGGTGGTAGATGACGGACGCGAAGTCGCCCTCCCGCCGCAACAGGGCCTCGGCTCCCCGGAACAGCGAAGCCAGCTTCTCGCGTGCCGTGCCCTGCACCGAAGCGTCGTGCAGCGCGACGAATTCCTCGGCCAGCCGCTGGTACTGCTCGGCGAGAACGGCCGCCTTCGACGGGAAGTAGTTGAAGAACGTTCCGCGCGCCACGCCCGCCACCGCCGCGATGTCGTCCAGGCTGGTGGCGTCGTAGCCACGGTCGACGAACAGCGCTCGCGCCGCGGCGTGGATGCGCTCCCGCCTCGCCGCCTTCTGTTCCGCGCGGCGGCCTCTCGCCGGATCGGCTGCGCTACGCTCCATCATCTGCCTTGCGCAAAGTTGTACTCCAGTACAAGTTTATGGCGCTGCAATCTGCTACCTGGCCTGGAGGTCGGAAATGGGTGCTTCCCGAAACACGATGACAACGTTTCTCGCGTTCAGCCGGCGCGCCGCGCTCCTGCTCGCCGGTACCGCGTTTCTGGGCGCCTGTGCCGCGGCCGCTTCGCCACGGACGACGCGCTGGGCCGGTGTGCTGGGCCCCGGACCGGGAACGCGCATCGAGGTCGAGGAGCGGGGCAGCCAGGATCGTACCGCGCGGTTCATGGACCTGGGCCAGGCCGGCATGCCCGTTCTGGACTGGGTGCGGACCCCGGATTCCCTGTCGTTCCGCATCCCCACCCCGTCGGGGCAGTTCACGTTTTCCGGGGCGATCTCGGCCGGGCTCGCCTCGGGGCGGTACGCGTTCGGGCCGCTGGAGGGAGCGTTCACTCTCGAGCGCGCCGCATCCCGCCCGCCGCGCTTCACCGAACATGCACTTACGATCGTGAGCGACACCGTACGCCTCGCGGCGACGCTCCTCATGCCGAACGGCCGCGGCCCCTTCGCCGCGGCGGTCGGCCTGCACGGGTCCGGGCCCGAGACGCGGGCCGGCGCTGGCCGCTACCTGGCCGAGGAACTGGCATCGCTCGGAGTCGCGGTCCTGCTGTACGACAAGCGGGGAAGTGGAGGGTCGACCGGCGATTGGCGGAGCGCCACTCCGGCAGACCTTGCGACGGACGCGGTGGCCGCGTTCCAGGTGCTGCGGGCGCGCCCTGGCGTGGATGCGGGGCGGATCGGACTCGTGGGGGCGAGCCAGGCGAGCTGGATCGCGGCCGTGGCGGGTGAACGGCTGGCGCGGAACGGCACGCCTCCGGGGTTCTTGATCATCCGTTCCGGGCCGCTGACCACGCCCGCCGAAGAGGGCAACTACGACTACGAGGTGCGGCTGCGGGGCGCAGGGTTCGGCGAGCGCGAGATGGAGGAAGCGCGTGCCCTGCTCCTGGCTGATGATGAAGTCACGCGGAGCGGCGGCGGAGACGAGCGGCTGCGCGTCCTGGTCGACGCGGCGGCCGGGACGGCGTGGTTCCGCGCCATGGAATACGCGCCGGAGCCGGGCGGGTCACCGGGGCGAATCCGCTTCCGTCCCTGGCTGGACCTCGATCCGGCGCCACTCCTCCGCCAGTTGCCGGCGCCGGGCCTGTGGCTGTACGGAAGCGGCGACGCGACGGTGCCGGCACTTGCCAGTTCGCGGATCGCCGAGCAGCTGCGCAGTGCGGGAAGGGACTACGACATCGTGGTGATCGGGGGAGCCGACCACGCCCTGATGCGTCCGAACCCGGAGGGAGGCCCCTGGCCGGTCCTGGCGCCCGAGTATCTGCAGCACGTCCGCGCCTGGGTGTGCGGCCGCGGAATCGCCCTCGTGGAGGCGTGCGCTACTCCCCCTCCGCCGCGGCCGGCGTCTCCCACCTGAGCTCCCACTCGCAGAAGGCGTCGCCCTCCAGCGAGCAGCGGACGTGGCGCACCGTGCACGATGTGCCGCCCGCGAACTCCATGGAGCGCAGCAGGCCGCCCGTCTGGCGGCGGCAGAAGGTGCGCTCGCCGGGGTCGAAGCCCACCAGCCGCAGCACCGCGCGGCCCTGCTCCGCCTCTACCACCTCCATGTTGCCGGGGTGGTAGTACAGGCGAAAGAGCGACACGCGCTGGGTCAGGAACTCCATCGGCGACTTCTTGCGCAGGATGCCGCCGTACAGCTGCTGCCCCGTGCCTTCGATGGCGAACGCGCCCGACTGCTCCGGCCAGTCCGGATGCTCCGCGCCGATCTCCGCCTCCACGGCTCCCCACAACGCGTGCAGCAGCGCCAGCGGGATCTCGTCCGTGGGCGCCGCCGCGTCGATGCGCGCCCGGTCGTCGGGCGCCAGGCCGTCGCGGATGCGCGCCACGCTGTCGTCGCCCGCGATGCGCTGCACGAAGGCGAGCGTGGAGCGCAGGGTGGAGCCCCTGGCGCCCGGGGCCATCGTCGTGATCGGGTTCATCTCACGCCTCCACGAGGGCCGGCTGCAATGCGGCGAGGGCGCGGCGGTCCGGCTTGCCGCTCCCCAGGCGCGGGATCTCGGGGACGATGAAGACGGAGCGCGGCACCTTGTAGCCCGCCAGCCGCCCCCGCGCATGGGAAACCACGTCCGTTTCCGTCAGCGTGGAGTCCGCGCGGGGGACGACGAAGGCGCGGCCCACTTCGCCCCACTTGTCGTCCGGCACGCCGACGACGACCGCCTCCACCACGCCGGGGCACTCGGAGAGCGCAGCCTCGACCTCGGCGGGAAAGACGTTTTCGCCGCCCGAGATGTACATCTCCTTGCGCCGCCCGCAGATGCGGTACGCCCCGTCCTCGTCCCGCACGGCCAGGTCTCCCGTGCGGAGCCATCCGTCCGCCGAAAGCACCTCCGCCGTGCGCTCCGGGCTGCGCAGGTATCCTCCGAAGATCTGCGGGCCACGCAGCAGCAGCTCGCCCGCCTCGCCCGTCCTCGCCTCGCGCTCGTCCTCCGCCTCCAGCCGCATCTCCAGGTACGGCACCGGCCAGCCGACGTGCCCCGGACGGCGGACCGCCTCCTCGTCGGAGATGGCGAAGCAGTTGGGGCCGCACTCCGTCAGCCCGTAGCCCTCGCGGAAGGTGTATCCCGCCGCGCGGACCTTTGCCGCCAGCGCCGCGGGGCAGGGCGCGCCGCCGGAGACGAAGCGCCGCAGCCGGGGCAGGGGACGGCCCCAGCGCGGGCTTTCGGCCATCATCATCAGCTGCGTGGGGACGGTCAGAGCCACGGTGCACCCCTCCTCCTCGATGGCCTGCAGAAAGCCGTCGGCATCGAACGCATCCAGCAGCACCACCGTGCCGCCGCGGTGCCACAGCGACGTGGCGAACACGTTCCATCCGCCCGTGTGAAAGAGCGGCGTGCTCACCGGCGCCACGTCGTCGGCGCCCAGCTCCCACGCGGTCGTGGTGGCGACGGCATTCCAGAAGATTTGCCGATGCGGCAGGACGGCGCCCTTGGGCGTGCCCGTGCTTCCGGACGTGTACAGAATCAGCAGCGGCTCGTCGCCGGAGATGGCGATGTCTTCGGTGGATGGATGTGCCGCGGCGAGCAGGGCGGGGGCGTCGGCGTCCAGGTCCATCCACGCCGGATGCCCCTCCGCCCGGTCGCGGAAGCGCGCCTCGCCGATCAGCAGGTCGGGGCGCGCGTCGGCCAGGATGGGCTTCAGCTCGGCGGCGGAGAGGCGCCAGTTGAGGGGCAGCAGCGCCGCGCCGATCCGTCCGCAGGCAAAGAACAGTTCCGGCAGCTCGCGCCGGTTGCCGGCCAGCGCCGCCACGATCGCCCCCGGGCCGATGCCGCGCGCCCGCAGCAGCCCCGCCCAGCGGTCCGCCGCCGCGTCCAGCTCCGCGTACGTCAGCCGCTCGCCGCGTGGGCGGTCCACCAGCGCGACGCGGTCGGGCGAGATCCGCCGCCAGAAGCGCAGGGGATCGGGCTGGCGAGGAAAGCGGGGAAAGGCGTCCATCATCGAACCGGGTGCTGCAGGAAGAAGCGCAGCATCTCGCGGCTGGCGTCCGGCCCCGCCGCGGAGGTGTAGGTGCCCGCGGGCGAGCCGCCGGACCAGGCGTGGCCCAGCTCCTCGACCATCCACAGCTCCACGAACGGACCCGAGACGTCGCGTGTCGCGCGCAGCCCGCCTGCATCCACCTGGTGGCGGGTGAAGTCCTTGGCTCCGACGGCGCGCCGCCACTGGTCAGCCAGGCGGCGGCCGTTTTCCGCGTTTACGACGACGTCGGACGTGCCGTGGAACACGATCAGCGGAACCGGTGTGACGCCCGGGGCGAAGGGGGCGGGGAGCGCGTCGGGGTTGACCGGCCCGGAGCGCATGGCCGAAACCGCCGATGCCACGTCGGTCGCGGCGCGGTACGGGATGGCGGAGTGCGCACCGGCAGCGGCGTACAGCTCGGGATAGGCGACGGCGGTGTTCACGGCCATCGCCCCGCCCGCGCTGACCCCGGCGATGTAGACGCGCGCGGGATCGACGGCGAAGCGGCTCATCATTTCGCGGGTGATGCCCGCGATGATGGCGGGCTCGCCCGCGCCTCGCGCCTGGTTGGCGGGATCGTACCAGTTCCAGCACTTCTGCGGATTGTACACCGCAGTCTGCTCGGGATAGACGACGATGACGCCCGCGCGCTCGGCGTGCGCGCTGAACTGCGTTCCGCGCGCGAAATCCTCCGGGTCCTGCGTGCAGCCGTGCAGCATGATGACCAGCGGGGCCGGGCGGGCGGGATCGTGCCGCGCGGGCACGTACACCCAGTACCGTCGCGTGCCGCCCTCACCCTGGTACGTGTTCCAACCGATGAGCGCCTGCGCCGTTCCGCGCGGCGCGGCGACGGTGTCGTAGCCGGCGGGCCCGGGCGACGGTGGCTGCGCGGGCGGAGTGCAGCCCGAGGTGGAGAGGGTGCCTGCCATCGTCAGGGCGAACAGGGTGCGGGTCAGGTGGTGCATTGTGTGCCTGGCAGAGGTGCGTTGCGCTTGGGGGCCCCTCCCCCGGCCCCTCCCCGCACAAACTGCGTGCGGAGAGGGGAGAACTTCGGTGGGTGAGCGGCTGGTCCGGCGCGACGGCGGGCACCCCCCATCCCCAGCCCTTCCCCCGCAAACTGCGCGGGGGAAGGGAGCCAGCCCGGTGCGCTCGGCCGTCTGCCGTGCGTCGGCTGGGGACACTGGCGAGCGGGCTCCCGCAAGCGGGAGAGGGGGAGAACTGCACCACGTTCCGGTCGCGCCACACAGCCGGCACCGCACCCCGGCAAGCCAGTCCACGAAGGTGGACTTCGTGTGGTCGTTGCAGCGAATTCAAATTCATTCGCCCGTGCAGTGCCGAGGCCTCGACTTCCGTGACCGCTGCCGCGCCCAGGCTGGTTCGTACCCCAGGCTGGATCCTTTGGCCCGCGACGGGTGTGCTGCGGGCCAGTCCGGTGCGCCTGGGCCTCAGGATGACAGGCTTTCGTGCGCACCAGAGGCTGAAGTGTACCCCCTCTCCCACGCTGTTTGTGGGAGAGGGTGGCACGCGTGTCAGCGCGGCCGGGTGAGGGCCCCGCGGCCGGGTGAGGGCCTCAACGCGTCTGGTACTTGATGCCCAGGAAGACCATCGTGCCGATCTCCGGCATGTTGATCATCTCCGTGTGCTTCTGCCCGAACCCGCAGCCGCGGTTCTCCTTCGTGGGCGTTGCGCGCAGCAGGTCGGTGTCGGCGTATTCGAACTCGCCGCCGCACCCGAAGAGGTTGCTCACGCCCAGGTTCACCGTGGTGTTGAAGCGGTCGATCCGGTAGCCCAGGTTGGCGTCGAGCGTGGTGAACCCCGAGATGAAGCCGCGGTTGACGCCCGAGCGGAAGTAGTACTCGTCCACGTGGCGCAGCGTCAGCCCGCCGGTCAGCCGCCCGAAGTCCTGGAAGCTGCCGCCCAGCGTCCACTTCATCTCCGGCGAGTTGAGCGCGGTGCTCTCCTCGCGCCCCGCGTCCACCTCCACGTCGCTGATGTCGATCAGCGAAAGCGTGCCGCGCACGTTGATCTTGGGCGTCACCACGAAGTTGATCCCCGCATCGGTGCCCTGGATCCGGGCCGCGCCCAGGTTGTAGTACGTCAGCGCCAGGGCCGGGCCGCCAGCCGCCGTGTTCAGCCGGTTTCCATCGGCGTCGTACGCCCACACCGAGGTGCCGGCGGGCTGTCCGCCCAGGCCCGCGTTCAGCGGGTCGCCGATCACGGCCAGCGGGCTCATGAAGTTCTCGTACGCCGAGCGGTAGTGGGCCACGTCCACGAACAGCCGGTCCCACAGCACGCCCTTGTAGCCGAACTCCCAGGTAGTGTTCTCTTCCGGCTGCAGCGGCGCGTACTCCCGGAACACCGTGCCGTCGGGCCGCTTGACGGTAAAGCCGCGCGTGTTGCCGTAGATGACGGTGATGGCGTTCCAGTCGGGGATGTGGAAGTTGGTCTGCAGGATGGTGGGCGACTTGAACGCGCGGTTGTAGGTCACGCGGAAGTTCTGCCCCGCCACCGGCCGCACCACCACGCCCGCCTTGGGGCTGAACTGGGCGTCGTAGTTCTCGTGGATGTCGTACCGGCCGGCCAGCACCACGTCCATCCACGGCATCACCGGCGTGGTGACCTGCCCGAAGCCGGCGTACTGGTCGATGGAGATGTCCTCGCCCGTCAGCCGGTCCGTCAGCCACTGGCGGTCGCTGCTCACCACGTCGCGCCGGTAGCTCGTTCCCAGCACCACCGCGCTGTTCAGCAGCAGGGGCACGCGCGAGTTGTACTGCACCTCGCCGGCGTACATCCGCCCGTCGCTGGGCCAGTCCGAGGCGGCGACGAGCTGCTCGTCCGTCATCCGCGTGGCGTCGGGGCGCGTGAGGTTGGGATAGTAGGCCTGGCTGTAGCGGTTGGTGGCCCACGACTCGCCCGACTGGCTCTGCGCGCGGTACACGTTGGCGTACCAGCGGGGGCTGCTGAACCGCAGCTGCCCGAAGTTGTACTGCCAGCCCTCCAGCTGGTTGCGGCCCACGCTGGTCTGACCCACGCCGTCGGTGACGCTGCCGCCGCCCGAAAGCTCCAGCCGGCTGTTGCCGAAGTAGCGCACGACCGCCGCGGTGCCGCGGGCCACGCTGGCGTCCCAGTTCAGCCCGCTTACGCCGCCGGGGCTTACCTCGGGCGCCACCGTGGCCGAGCCGACGTCGGTGGAGCGCCACGCGCGGGCGATCCCCGACACCAGCGTCAGGCGGTTGCTCCAGTCGTCGGCCGCCTGGTACTCGCCCGACACCTTGTAGCCCCAGTCGCCCAGCACGCCGGCGTAGCGAGCCTGCACGTCGCGGTAGTTCCGGTTGCCGCCGGTGACCTCCATCGTCAGCCCCGGGAAGGCGCGCGGGTCCTTGGTCTCCATGCTGATCACGCCGCTGCTGGCGTCGGCGCCGTACAGCGCGGCGCCGGGGCCCACCAGCACCTCGATGCTGGCCAGGTCTACCTTGGGGGTGGCGGTGAACTGGCCCACGGGGAGGCCGTTCTCGGGCAGCACCATGATGCGGCCGTCTTCCACCATCAGCATGCGGTTGTTGAACGACGAGTTGAAGCCGCGGGCGTTGATGCCCACGCTCGTCATTCCCACCTGCACGAAGTCCAGCCCCTTCACCTCTTTGAGCGCGCCGGCGAAGGTGTTGCCCACCGCCGCGTCCAGCTGGTCGGTGCCGATGCGGGTGATGGTGGCCGGCGCCTCGGTGACGCGCTCCGACTGGCGCGAGGCCGAGATCACCACGGCATCCAGCTCGTACGGCTTGTCCTCGAGCTGAATGGCCACCAGCGTCTCTTCGCCGGGGCGGATGGAGGCCTCGCTGGTCTCGTCGCGGAACCCGGCGGCCGAGACGCGAAGCTGCTGCGTGCCCGAGGGAACGCCGCGCAGGGTGAACGCGCCCTGCACGCTGGTGGTGGTGACCAGCCGGGTGCCGATGACGGTCACCCGCGCGCCGGACAGGGCTTCGCCGTCGCGGCCTGCGACGGTGCCGCGGAGCGTGCCGGACTGCGCGTGGGCCATTGCCGGCCACAGGGCCAGCGCAAGGACCAGCAGAATGCTGCGCCAGGCGAGGCGCGGGGAACCGCTGCTGCTCATGGAAGGATCTCCACGTTGGAGGACAGGGGGCGCGCCCC
>NZ_DASVSF010000001.1 GCF_036388275.1 Longimicrobium sp. | reverse complement strand
CTCCCACGCTGTTTGTGGGAGAGGGTCGCACGCGTGTCAGCGCGGCGGGGTGAGGGCCCCACGGCAGCCGAGGCCTCGGCAACGGTGACCGCTGCCGCGCCCCAGTTTGTACGTGCCCCAGGCTGGATCCTTCGGCCCGCGTAATAAAGTGCTACGGCCGGTCGGGTGCGCCTGGGCCTCAGGATGACAGGTCGTGGTCGCGCGAGAGCTTCGGTGACGCGCCACACTGGCTCCCTTCCCCCGCGCAGTTTGCGGGGGAAGGGTTGGGGATGGGGGGCGCCGGCCCGTACGGTGATTCCTGGCGGAGCGCGCCTCGTCACCCCGGGATCACACCATACTCGATGGCTTTGCGCGAAACGGTGTTGCGGTGCATGTCCAGGATCTCGGCGGCGCGCCCGAAGTGCCCGTCCACCTGCCGCAGCACCTGGCCGATGTGCAGCGCCTCCACCTGCGCCATCGTCATCCCCAGGGAGTAGCCGGGCAGCGACTCGGCCGCACCCTCCGCCGCCTTTGCCGGAGCCGCCGCGGGCCCAAGCTGAAGGTGCTCCACCTGCAACACGTCGCCCGGGGCCAGCAGCACCGCGCGCTCCAGCACGTTGCGCAGCTCGCGGACGTTGCCTGGCCACGCGCGGGCCTCCAGGCTGCGCACGGCCGCGTCGGCGATGCCGCGCATCTCCCGCCCGTGCTCGCCCGCGAAGCGCGCCGCGTAGTGCAGCGCCAGGGCGCGCACGTCGCCGGGGCGCTCGCGCAGGGCCGGCAGGTGCAGCCTCACCACCGCCAGTCGATAGAACAGGTCTTCGCGAAAGTCGCCCGAGGCGATCAGCGAGGGCAGGTCGCGGTGGGTTGCCGCCACCACGCGCACGTCCAGGCGAATGCGGTCAGTGCCGCCCAGCCGCTCGATCTCCCGCTCCTGCAGGGCCCGGAGGATCTTGGCCTGCAGCACCAGGCTCATGTCGCCAATCTCGTCCAGGAACAGCGTGCCGCCGTTCGCCCGCTCGAACCGGCCCACCTTGCGCGCTACGGCGCCCGTGAACGCGCCGCGCTCGTGCCCGAACAGCTCGCTTTCCAGCAGATCCTCGGGAATCGCGGCGCAGTTGACGGCCACGAAGGCGCCGCCCGCCCGCCCGCTCGCGGCATGCAGCGCGCGGGCGACCAGCTCCTTTCCGGTGCCCGACTCGCCTGTCACCAGCACCGTGGCATCACTCCCCGCTACCCTGCCGACGGTCTGGAACGCCTCGATCAGCGCCGGGCTGCTCCCCACCAGGTCGTCCCCGGATGCGGGCGTCAGCCGGGGAAGCGGGACGACGTCGCCGGCGGGCGGGGCGGGGGAGAGCAGGGCGGCCAGCCGGTCCGCGTCCAGCGGAACGGTCAGCAGCTCGGCCGCGCCCAGGCGCGGGGCCTCGATGGCCAGGCGCAGCGACGGGGCGCGGGCCACCAGCACCAGCGTTCCCGCGTTCTGCGTCGCCGCGATCCGGCGGATGACCGCCCCGTCCTCGTCCACCGCCGACGCCAGCAGCACCGTCGCATCGTGCCGCGTGGCGGAGAGCGCGCGCAATCCGTCCCCGAGCGTCGCCGCCGCGCTCAACGCCGCGCCCGCACGCTCGCAGGCGGCGCGCACGGCGTCGCGTACCTCCGCATCGTCGCCGATCAGCAGGACCGTGCGATCCGCCATCCATCCTCGATTTGCAAAATGTGACGGCGCACCCGGCAGAAGCATGTCACAAAATCCGGCAGATGGAAAGGGCCTCAGCAACGGCGCGGAATGCGGCGAGCGATAGGCACTGGGTGGCACGCGACGCAACATGACGGTTTTCGTCGATCTCGCGTATCCTCAGTGACCTGAACGCCGACACTGGCTGAACGGCATCCACGTGCACGGTCGTTGACACCGGCGGCTGCGCACGGCCACGTTCAGGCGTGGCGCCCGCCGTTCCCAACTCCCCCACGCCCGCCCATGCCCAATCCGCTCTCCCGGACGCTTCGCGCCTACGCCGCCGACGCGCGCGCCGCCGCCACCAGCGCACCGGTCGAGGTTCTTCTCGGCCTGGTGCTGTCCGTCACCTTTTCCATCTCGCTCCGCGACTCCCCCGACGGCGAGACGTGGTGGGCGCGGGTGGCGGCATCGGTGGTGCTCGCGCTGCCCCTGGTGTTCGCCGCCAGCGTGCTGCGGGCGCGCGGCGTCATCTCCGCGACCGCGCGGTGGGCCGCGACGGCCGTGGTGCTGTGCGTGTGCGCCGCGTACGGAGCGCTGTGGATGGATCCTGACCGCTCCGCCCACGGGTGGCGGTGGTTCATGCTGGCCGACGCGGCGGCGCTGGCGCTGGGGATGACCGCGGGGCTGCCCTGGCGCGAGCGCGATCGCCGCCGCTCGTGGTCGTTCGCGTGGCGGCTGGCGGAACGGCTGGTGGGTGTGGTGCTCTACTCCGTGGCGCTGTACGCCATCCTGGCGGGTGCGTGCGGCGCCGTGGTGAACCTGTTCGATCTCAAGGCCCCCGAGCACCTGTTCGGCGACCTGGCGGGCGTGGTGTTCTTCGCGGTGGCGCCGTGGATCTTCGTCGGCGGCATCCACCGGGTGATCGCCGCGCCGTCGGAACCCGGGGTGCCCCTGGCCGTCAGCCGGCTGGGGCGATGGCTGTACGCGCCGGTGCTGGTCATCTACCTGCTGATCCTGTACGCCTACGCCCTGAAGGTGCTCGCGACGGGCGAGCTGCCCAAGAACCTCGTCTCGCCGCTGGTGATCGCGGCGGGGATGATCGCCTTCGTGGGCGCGGTGCTGCTGGAGCCGGTGCACGGCGACGAGGAGCACCGCGGGCTGGCGCTGCTGGTCCGGTGGATGCCGGCGCTGCTGCTTCCCCTGCTCCCGCTGGCGTTCTGGGCCGTGCTGGAGCGGCTGGGCCAGTACGGGTGGACGGAGTTCCGCTACCTGCGCGTCGCCGTCCTGGTCGTCCTGTCCATCCTCGCGGTCCTGGGCACCCTCCGCCTGGTCCGCGGGCGTCCGCCGCTGATGTCCACCATCCCCATGGTGATGGCCGCTGCCCTGGTGCTCGCCGCCATCGGCCCGTGGGGCGCCCTAGCCGTGTCCAAGCGCGACCAGACCGCCCGCCTCCGCTCGGCACTGGCCGATGCCCGCATCGACCCGCGGCGGCTGCCGGTGGACACGGTTACGCTGGACAGCGCCTTGTATCAGCGGATCGAGGGCAGCATGCGCTACCTGCTGGAAGCGCACGGGCGGCGGGCGCTGATGGCCGTCGTCCCGGCGCTTCCGGACAGCGTCAACCCGTGGCAGGTGGCCAGGGAGCTGGGCCTGCGCCGTGGCTGCGGCCGCGACGAGGCGTGGCGCCCCGCCACCATCCGCTGGGAGGGCGGAATTCCGGGAGTGATGGGCGGAGTGATCGTCCCCGTCTCGGCAGAGGACGCGCACGCCACGCGGATCCAGGCGCAGGGCACGGCGTACCGGGTGACGCTGGCCGGCGAGCGGCTCGGTGTGGAAGGCGGCGGATGGCGAGCGGAGGTGTCGCTGGCGGACATCCGGCAGCAGGCGATGGCGCAGCGGACGAGCGACTGCGATGCGTGGATGGGCCCCCAAGCCGAGTTGCCGTCCTCCGTGGCGCTGGTGCCGCTGGAGGATGCGCAGGGCCGGGTCCGGGCGCAGCTCCTGCTGGAAACCATCACCGTGGGCGGGCCCAGGATGTCCGACGGCACGATGCAGGTCGGTGATACGGCGACCGTGGTGAACCGTATGCCACCGACGCCGGGAACGGTCGTGCGGCAGATCGGGGGCTACCTGGTCCTCCCCCGCTGAAGTCCGTCAGCGGGCAGTCGTAGTTCCAGTCCCGCACTCACGAACTAACGCACTAATGCACTAACGCACTAACGCACTTTTCTCCCTCCGTTCGATCGTTCGCTCGCTTGACACAAAGCCAGCGTTTTCGGCACTTTCCTCGTATGACCGCCGAAATCCAAGCCGCGCCGCACGCCGACCTGCTCACGGGCTTCCGCGCCGGGCAGCGCACCGCGCTCGCGCGCGCCATCTCCATCGTCGAAAACGGGCGCGCGGGGTTCGAGCGCGTTCTCCACGACCTGCACGCCGACATGGGCCGCGCGCATCGCGTGGGCATCACCGGGCCCCCGGGCGCGGGCAAGTCCACGCTCACCTCCAAGCTGGCGCTTCACCTGCGCACGCTGGACGAGCGCATCGGCATCGTCGCGGTGGACCCATCGTCGCCGTTCACGGGCGGGGCGCTGTTGGGCGACCGCATCCGGATGACCAACATCTCCACCGACCCGGGGATCTTCATCCGCTCGATGGCGACGCGCGGCCACCTGGGCGGGCTCGCGACGACTACGAAGGAAGTCGCCGACCTGCTGGACGCGTACGGCTACGACCGCGTGGTGCTGGAAACGGTGGGCGTGGGCCAGTCGGAGCTGGAGATCGCGGGGACGGCGGACACGAGCGTCGTCGTCCTGGTCCCCGAGTCGGGCGACAGCATCCAGGCGATGAAGGCGGGGTTGATGGAGGTGGCCGACATCTTCGTCATCAACAAGGCCGACCGTCCCGGGGCCGACCGGCTGGCGCAGGAGATCGAGGTGATGCTGCACATGCGCCTGGGCGACATGCCCACGAACGCGGGCCACCACGGCGTCAGCCTCAAGTCCGTGCAGAAAGCCGCGCGCGAAGGGGTGAAGGCGGCGGCCGAGCAGGGCGGGGAATGGGCCATCCCCGTGCTCAAGACGGTGGCGCAGACCGGGGAGGGGCTCGAGGAGCTGGCGCGAACGCTGGACCAGCATCGGGTGTATCTGCACGAGTCGGGCGAGCTGAGCCGCCGCCGTCAGGCGCGCCTGGCCGAGCGGGTGCGCGCCGTGGTGGAGCGCCGGTTGCGTCGCCTTGCCTGGCAGCGGGGCCCGGGTGAGCAGATCCTGGAGTCGCACCTCGCCGCGCTCGAAGGGGGAGAAGTGTCGCCGTACGCCGTCGCCGACCTCATCGTGAACCAACTGGGGCTGGGCCCCGCCGGAGGAGCAACATGAGCACCGTCGAGCACAACGTCTCTCCCGACCTGGTCCGCGCCCTGGACGAAAAGGACCGCGAGATCGAGCGGCTGAAGGCCGACCTGGCCGCCTGGGAGGGCGCGTACGAGCGCACCGGGGCCCGCGACGCCTCATTCACCACGGTCTCCGGGGTGGAGGTGGAGCCGCTGTACACACCGCTCGACCGGCCGCGCCCCGCGCCCGAAGAAGCCGCGTACTACGCCGAGCGCATCGGCCTTCCCGGCGAGTACCCGTTCACCCGCGGGCCGTACGGCACCATGTACCGCACGCGGCTGTGGACCATGCGCCAGTTCGCCGGCTTCGGCACCGCCGAGGAGACGAACCAGCGCTACCACTTCCTGCTCAAGCGCGGGCAGACCGGCCTTTCCGTCGCGTTCGACTTTCCCACGCTGATGGGCTACGACAGCGACCACCCGCGGTCGCTGGGCGAGGTGGGCAAGTGCGGCGTGGCCATCTCGTCGCTCGACGACATGGAAACGCTGTTCAGCGGCATCCCGCTGGACAAGGTCTCCGTGTCGATGACCATCAACGGCCCGGCCATCATCCTGTTCTGCTTCTACGTCGTGGCGGCCGAGCGGCAGGGCGTGTCGTTCAGCCAGCTTCGCGGCACGGTGCAGAACGACATCCTCAAGGAGTACCAGGCGCAGCACGCCTGGGTGTACCCGCCCGAGCCGGCGCTGCGGCTGATCGAGGACATGTTCGAGTGGGCGTCGAAGGAAGCGCCCAAGTACAACCCCATCTCCATCAGCGGCTACCACATCCGCGAGGCGGGCTCCACCGCGGTGCAGGAGCTGGCGTACACGCTCAAGAACGGGCTCGAGTACGTGCGCCGCGGCGTGGAGCGGGGGCTGGACGTGGACGACTTCGCGCCGCGCCTCTCCTTCTTCTGGGACGTCCACAACGACTTCTTCGAGGAGATCGCCAAGTTCCGCGCCGCCCGCCGCATCTGGGCGCGCCACCTGCGCGACGAGTTCGGCGCCAAGAACCCCGAGAGCTGGCGGCTGCGCACCCACGCCCAGACGGCGGGGGTCACGCTTACCGCGCAGCAGCCGGAAAACAACATCGTCCGCGTGGCCTACCAGGCCATGGCCGCGGTGCTGGGCGGTACGCAGTCGCTGCACACCAACTCCATGGACGAAACGCTGGCGCTGCCCACGGAAAGGGCGGTGCAGGTGGCCCTGCGGACGCAGCAGATCCTGGCGTACGAGACCGGGGTGCCCAACACCATCGACCCGCTGGCCGGCTCGTACTACGTCGAGGCGCTCACCGACCAGATGGAGGCCGAGGCCGAGCGCATCTTCGCCGAGATCGACAAGCTGGGCGGCGTGGTGCCCGGCATCGAGGTGGGCTACTTCCAGCGCGAGATCGCCCGCAGCGCCTTCCGGCAGCAGCTGGAGATCGAGCGGGGAGAGCGCACCATCGTGGGCGTCAACGAGTTCACGGTAGAAGGCGAGGAGCTGCAGATCCCGCTGCTCAAGATCACCGAAGAAGCGGAGATCCGTCAGCGCGAGCGGATGGCCGCCATGCGCCAGCGCCGCGACCAGGCGCAGGTGGACGCCGCGCTGGAGCACCTGAAGCAGGTTGCGCGCACCACCGAGAACGTGGTACCCGCCATGCTCGACGCCGTCCGCGCCTACGCCACGCTGTACGAGATCCGCGCGGCGATGGAGGAAGTGTTCGGGGCGTACCAGGAGCCCGTCTTCTTCTGATCGTGGCCGGCCGGCGTCCGGCCGGGGAGAGACGGAGAGGGGCCGCGGGCGAAGGTGCCCGCGGCCCCTTGACGTACCCCAGCAAACACCTTACTTTTCCCGGTCTGTCGCACAACCGTGTGTTGGCGACGGCGGGGAGCCCGTGCTCCTCGCCTGCTTTTTTCGTCCATTGTACAGGTTCTTCTTCCAGTATGCCGACGATCAACCAGCTGGTCCGCCACGGGCGGCAGACGCTCATCAACAAGAGCAAGTCGCCCGCGATGCGCAACAACCCGCAGAAGCGCGGGGTGTGCACGCGCGTGTACACCACGACCCCGAAGAAGCCCAACTCGGCCCTCCGGAAGGTCGCGCGTGTGCGGCTGACCAACGGGTTCGAGGTCACGGCCTACATCCCGGGCGAGGGGCACAACCTGCAGGAGCACAGCATCGTGCTCATCCGCGGCGGCCGGGTGAAGGACCTGCCGGGCGTCCGCTACCACATCATCCGGGGAACGCTCGACGCGTCCGGAGTCAACGATCGCCGCCAGAGCCGTTCCAAGTACGGCGCCAAGCGGCCCAAGCCGGGCCAGCCCGCCGGCAAGGGCGCTCCGGCCGGCAAGGGCGGCAAGGGGAAGAGATAAGCCATGAGCCGCCGCACACGCGCCGTCAAGCGCCCCATCATCCCGGATCCGGTCTACGGCTCGGACTCGGTGACCAAGTTCGTCAACACGCTGATGCTCGACGGCAAGAAGAGCACGGCCGAGAGCATCTTCTACAACGCCATGACCACGCTCGAGGAGCGTTCCGGCCAGCCGGCCGAAACGGTCTTCAAGGCGGCGCTGAACAACGCCAAGCCGGTCCTGGAAGTGAAGAGCCGCCGCGTGGGCGGCGCCACCTACCAGGTGCCCGTCGAGGTTCGCCCGGAGCGCCGCACCGCGCTGGCCATGCGCTGGCTGGTGGGCTACGCCCGGGCCCGCGGCGAAAAGACCATGGCCGACCGCCTGGCCGCCGAGCTTCTGGCCGCGTCCCGCAACGAGGGCGCGACCATCAAGAAGAAGGACGACACGCACCGCATGGCCGAAGCCAACAAGGCCTTCGCCCACTATCGCTGGTAAGGCAGGCCGGGCGCTTGCCCGGCTGAATTGATCGATCAGGAAGCCGCGGCGGCGCGAAGGGCGAAACTGCCCTTTGCGCCCCGTGTTTTCCGCTACCGATAGACGAAATCCAATGGCCCGCACCACACCGCTCGAGAAGTACCGCAACATCGGCATCATGGCGCACATCGATGCCGGCAAGACGACCACCACCGAGCGCATCCTGTACTATACCGGCCGTACGCACAAGATCGGCGAGGTGCACGAAGGTGCGGCCACGATGGACTGGATGGAGCAGGAGCAGGAGCGCGGCATCACCATCACGTCGGCCGCCACGACGTGCCAGTGGTCCCGCTTCGACGAGATGTACCGGATCAACATCATCGACACCCCGGGGCACGTGGACTTCACCGTCGAGGTGGAGCGCTCGCTTCGCGTGCTCGACGGCGCCGTCTGCGTGTTCGACGCGGTGGCGGGTGTGGAGCCGCAGTCCGAGACGGTGTGGCGCCAGGCCGACAAGTACGGCGTGCCGCGCATCTGCTTCGTGAACAAGATGGACCGCACCGGCGCCAACTTCGACCGCTGCGTGGCCATGATCGTCGACCGGCTGGGCGCCAACCCCATGCCCATCCACCTGCCCATCGGCGACGGCGAAAAGTTCGTCGGCATCGTCGACGTGCTTCGCCAGGTGGAGCTGATCTACGACGACAACACCATGGGCAAGAACTGGGTCGAGCAGCCCATCCGCGAAGAGCTCAAGGAGCGCGCCGCCGCGGCCCGCTTCGCGCTCGTCGAGGGCTCGGTCGAGCACGACGAGGGGCTGATGGAGCGCTACCTCGAGGGCGAGGAGATCCCCGAGGCCGAGCTGCGCCGCGCCATCCGCAACGCCACCATCTCGGGCGCCATCGTGCCGGTGCTCACCGGCTCGGCGTTCAAGAACAAGGGCGTGCAGCAGCTGCTGGACTCGGTGATCGACTACCTGCCGGCCCCGGTCGACATCCCGGCCATCAAGGGAACCGACCCGGAGAACGACGACGCGGCCATCGAGCGCCACGCGACCGACGACGAGCCCTTCTCGGCGCTGGCGTTCAAGATCGCCACCGACCCGTTCGTGGGTAAGCTCACGTTCTTCCGCGTGTACTCGGGCGTCATCAGCTCGGGCTCGCACGTGCTGAACAGCACCAAGGGCAAGCGCGAGCGCCTGGGCCGCATCCTCCAGATGCACGCCAACAAGCGCGAGGAGATCCCCGAGGTGCGCGCCGGCGACATCGCCGCCGCCATCGGCCTCAAGGACACCACCACCGGCAACACGCTCTGCGACCCGGAGCACCCGGTGGTGCTGGAAAGCATGACGTTCCCGGAGCCGGTGATCGACGTCGCCATCGAGCCCAAGACCAAGGTCGACCAGGACAAGATGGGCGAGGCGCTGCGCCGCCTGGCGGACGAGGACCCCACGTTCCGGGTTCACACCGACCAGGAGACGGGCCAGACCATCATCTCCGGCATGGGCGAGCTCCACCTGGAAATCCTGGTGGACCGCATGCTCCGCGAGTTCAAGGTCGACGCCAACGTGGGCCGTCCGCAGGTGGCCTACCGCGAGACGATCCGCAAGCTGGTGGAAAAGGTCGAAGGCAAGTTCGTCCGCCAGACCGGCGGCTCGGGCCAGTACGGCCACGTCGTCATCAACATGATGCCGGCCGACCCGGGGCAGGGCTTCGTCTTCGAGGACAAGATCGTGGGCGGCGTGATCCCCCGCGAGTTCATCAAGCCCAGCGAGCAGGGGCTTCGCGAGGCCATGGACACCGGCGTGCTGGCCGGCTACCCCATGGTCGACGTCAAGGTGCAGCTGGTGTTCGGCAGCTACCACGATGTCGACTCGTCGGAAATCGCGTTCAAGATCGCCGCGTCCATGGCCTTCAAGGAGGCCGCGCGCCGCGCCCAGCCGGTGCTGCTGGAGCCGGTGATGAGCGTGGAGGTAATCACCCCGTCGGACTACATGGGCGACGTCATCGGCGACCTCAGCAGCCGCCGCGGCAAGATCCAGGGGATGGACCAGCGTGGCGAGGCCCAGGTGATCAACGCCATGGTGCCGCTGTCCGAGATGTTCGGCTACAGCACGTCGCTCCGCTCGATGTCGCAGGGGCGCGCCGTGTACAGCATGCAGTTCGCGCAGTACGAGGAAGTGCCCAAGAGCAAGGCCGAGGAGATCGTGGCCAAGGTCCGCGGCTGATCGCTTCCGCTCCGCTGGACGAAAGGGCGGCCCCCCGGGGCCGCCCTTTTTAACGCCCAGGCCAGCCAGGGGTTGACGTTTGGGGCAACTGTCGCTATTCTTCGCGTCTTGCCCCCGGATTTTTGGGGCACGAGCACCTTGCCGCAGCGGCTGAGGCGGTGAGGTGTGCTGTTCTTGGGACCCGGCGCGGAGACGCCGGACCACCCGAGCCGCGGCTGAGGCGGTTCGCCGGCCCGGGGGCGCTGAACACGCGCCGCCCGGGCGGAATCCATTCAGCCATCCATTTCTCCACCACCTCGACAATGAGGATTCAAACCAATGGCCAAGGCCAAGTTTGAGCGCAACAAGCCGCACGTGAACGTGGGCACCATCGGGCACGTGGACCACGGCAAGACCACGCTGACGGCCGCGATCACGCGGATCCAGGCGGCCCAGGGGCTCGCCGACTTCATCAGCTTCGACAACATCGACAAGGCT